>JBAVPF010000352.1:0-2991 GCA_049692815.1 Acidimicrobiia bacterium | reverse complement strand
CTCTCCGGGAGCACGTACACCCCTGAAGGCAGGAAGATGCTGGGCATGCCTTCTGTTCCGGGGACGTCCCCCGCCACGACGTAAATGGTCCGCATGACCGGATCCACCGGGATCTCAGCACCTGCGGTGGCCAGCAACTGCGCACTCCATGCTCCGGCGCAAACCACGACCGTGTCGGCCTGGATGAGCGAGCCATCGGAGAGTCGGGCACCCTCGATCTTGCCGTCCCCCAATAGGAGAGATTCGATCGTGCCTGCCAGGAGATCGGCTCCGCCGTGTCTGGCATTGCGCCGATAGGCGTCCACCACGGCGCCCGGATCAACGGATCCGTCGCGAGGCCCGAGCGTGCCACCGATCAGATGCTCAGACGTCAGGGCCGGATGCCTGGCCGCGATCTCGTCGAGATCGAGCCACCGGGTGTCGCACCCGAGTCGATGCTGGGCGGCGAGCCCGGCCATGGCATCTACCTGCCCCGCCTCCTCGACGAGGAAGAGGTTGCCCTGCTTGCGCATCTTGGGGTCTGGCACGAAGTCGTCGACAGCCAGGTCAGCGAAATTCTCCAGACACTCCATTGCGTACAGAGAGATGGCGATGTTCTCCTCGAGATTGAACTGCACCCGAACGTTTCCATCCGACAACGTCGTCGATGCGTAGCGGAGCGACGGGTCTTTCTCGACCACTGCGACGTTCTGCCCCGCGTCGAGGCGAAGCAGGTGATGGGCGGTGGCCCATCCCATGGCGGCGCCACCGACGATGAGGACGTCTCTCATACTGAGCGTGTGATCCCGCCGTCGACTCTGATGTTCTGGCCCGTTATGTACCCGGCGGAACCGGAGAGGAGGAAGGCCACGGCGTCGGCGATCTCGTCTACCCGGCCGACCCGTCCGAGCGGGATGAGGGCGACGGTTTCATTGTCCGCCTCATAGCTGTCGATGTACCCGGGGAGGACGTTGTTGATGCGAATGCCCGAGGACGCATAGCGGTCGGCGTAGAGCTTGGTGTACGCGCCGAGCGCGGCGCGAAAGGTCGACGAGATGGGAAACATCAGATCGGGCTCGAAGGCGGCGAACGTCGAGATGTTCACGATGGCACCACCTTCCGTCATGTGTGGCGTGACCAGTCGCGTCATCCTCACCACGTTGAGCAGCAGCAGCTCGAGACCTTCTCGCCACTGCTCATCGGTGAGCTCCAGCAACTCTCCGCCGGCGGGGTGGCCCGTGTTGTTCACCACGCAATCGACCCGCCCGTGGGCCGTCAACGTCTCATCGACGAGACGCTCCAGGTCTCCCGGCTCGGTCACCGAGCCTGAAAGACCCAGACAGCCGAGCTCGGCAGCCAGGTTCTCTGCGCCTCCCCTATTGGACATGAGAGCCAAACGGTGACCGTCGCGGTGCAGACGGCGGGCGATAGCCTCGCCCATGCCCTTCCCCGCGGCGGTCACGATGGTGACGGGCTTGTCGATATCCATGGGCCGACGTTAGGCGGAGCTTCATCGACCGACCCCGGGAAGAGCCTCGGGCTGGTGGCGGGTGCGGGGTCGTTTCCCCTAATCCGACGTCAACCGGCACCTGCCATCTCGATCACCTGGACGAGATGAGTGACGAGAGTGAAGGTGAGGCCGAGCACCAGCGGGATGGTGGCCGACGCAGCCGTGGGCCAGCCCCATTCGTGGCCTGTGCGCTGCACGTGGTCTCTCTCTTCGAGGGCGCTGAGCCGGTAGCCGGCGAGGGCCGACGGCGCCATCGAGGCGAGCTTGAGGAGAGCGGATCTCACGTCGGCTCGATCCTCGAACGTTGGAGCCGAGGCCTCGTCCGCCCACTCCTCCAGGGCCAGCCGGAGCGAGGTCATCGCCCTCTCACTCCAGGGCAGGAATCGAAGACCCGAGCTCACCGCGGTGCCCAAGAGCAGAAAACGCACATGGTGATGCCTGAGATGGGCCATCTCGTGGCGAACGACCGCATCGAGCTCACGATGTTCGAGAGTGCCGACGAGACTCGTGGAGAGGAGGACCTGGGGAAGGCCTCCAGGAAGGGCCACGGCCCAGGGTCGACTCAAGGGCAGAAGAACCGCTTTGTGACCTGCGACGGCTGCCTCGACACCACCGACCGCACCTTGTCGCAGTGCGCTGTTCATTCGCACGGAGCGGATAACGCCCCGGGCGGCGCTTTGAATGATCAGAAGCGAGGTGACACCGGCGAGGACACTGAACAGTGGTGAGCCCCCGAACAGATGGCCACCCAACCTCCTACAGGCGTCTGCCAGATCATGCAGGCCCATCAATCCGAAGACGAGGGGAAGGGCGGCATGGATCAGCGAGGCCTCGAGCAGGACGAAACCAGCCCCGAGTGATATCGCCATGACGATGGCCCAGGCTCTGGGTCTTCGCGTTTTCTGCACCGCGGGGAGTGCTGCCGCGGGCAAGACGACGAGGAGCAAAGAGAGGGCGAGTCGTACTCCGTTCAACTTCTCAGTAGCCCGCGCAGCCGTTTGCGATCGCCTTCCGGAAGACGATCGATGAACTCGAGCAGAGCGAGGGGCCGATCGTGTGAGCGATCGAGAGCCGCCTCCATCACAGAGGCGACATACTCCTCCCTCGTCTGGGTTGCCCGGTATTCGAACGCCTTGCCTCTGGGGCGACGTTCCAGCCGACCCTTGTCGTGGAGCCTGGTGAGAACGGTGGCCACCGTCGTAGGCGCCATGACGCGGGTCAAGACCACACGGACCTCCGAGGGTGTCAGCCAACCGGCGTGATCCCAGACGATGTCCATGATCTCGTTCTCGAGAATCGGGCTACGTGCCATGCAATGTGCGGTGTCGGGAGTGGGGGACTGTAGCGCCCTGACTCCCAGCGTGACTACAAAATGTCGAGGCAACCGACGATTATTTGTAGTAGGTTCCAACGTCGGACGTGGTCGGCGGCCTTTCCCAAGCACTCGCCGAGTGTTGTGGCCTTGCTGCCGACTGTCGCATGAAGCTGCAACGAGGAGAAGC
>JBAVPF010000351.1:0-2435 GCA_049692815.1 Acidimicrobiia bacterium | reverse complement strand
GCCCCAGATGGAGCATGGCAAGACGGTTCCCGGGCTTGGATCCTATGGGAGGCAAAGACGGAAGAGGAGCCCAAAGGGAAAATATCGGCCGACGAGACCCGTCAGGCAAATTCACACGTGGACTGGGTGCGGCACAACTATTCGTGGACCGAGCCCGAAAGTGCGATCACTGTCATGGTCACCCCGAAAGAGGCCCTGCACGGGAGCGTATGCGGCGTAGCCGCCTCCCACCTGCACGTGGTCCCACAGACGACCGTCACCGAGATCTCCCGTGCGACCGTCGAGATACATCGTCAGCTGGGAGGACAGATCATTGGGATCCAGGACGCCGAGGCCGCCGATCTAATGGCCGCCGCCTTAAAGGCCAAGAAGCTCGACACCTCAAGCCTGATCAGCCGTCTCAGCACCACACCCCTCCGCGGGCAAGACTCCTGACCCAGCACCGTCTCCTTTCCTTCGTGGCTGGGAAAACGTAGGAAGGCCAGATTCCGACAGGCTCGCTCTTGGACCAGGTTGGGCGATTCCACGCCGGAGGGGTCGGCGCTTACGACGAGGTGGACCCCGACGAATGCAGGACGGGCTTTCTCATTCAATCCGCACGACCGCAAGGGCGGCTCGGCGCCAGACGCGGACCGGCGAGCCCGGCGAGAACTCGGGTTCGCGGTCAGGTGCGCGCCACATAGCGAGTGCCGCGCCTCTCCCCGATCCTCTCGAGCCGTCCTTCATCAACCAGGCGGCCGAGCAATGCAAGCGCCTCGCTGCGCTCGAGGCCGGTCTCCTCGCGGATGTCGGCGTTCGAGACCGCGCCTTTGGCGGCCATCGTGACCACGAAATCGGCCAGCTCCTCGGGTCCCAACCGCAGGCCCGCAGGCGGGGCCAAGTTACCCACCAAGTGATAGCTGGCGCCACCACGGCGACCGCGTTGTTCGAGGAAGTTCGCGTCACGTAGGCGGTGGAGAATCTCACGCGCGGTGGCGTCGTCGGTGCCGACGATTTCGCGCACCTTGGCGTTGGTGAGTGCCTCGCCCCGGGCGGCATGGACGAGAACGAGGCGATCGGACCCCGCCAAGGTCCCGCGCCGCTCGAGCTCGCGTATCCATGCACGCTCAATCGGCGCCACGGCGCTCCGCACTGGCAGCGTGACGGCCACCGAGTGGCCGAGATCCTCGATCACGGGTGGGTCGAGCATCTCGTCACGCATCGTGTCCTGCATCACATTGATTCCGCGGCCAGCGTCCTCAGCGAGGCCATAACGGCGCAGGGCGGCGATCACGGCAAGGTTCCTCGGTGCGGTCGTTTCGCGGATGTTGTCGACGGTGACCGGCTCGGGCAGTCCGCCGGGAGAAACGATCCTCACCGAGGACGGTCGCATCTCGACCCTGACCGGGGTGCGGTCGAACTCGTAGGAGCGATGGGCGATCGCGTTGGCAATGGCCTCGCGTAGGACCACCGGTGGAATCCGCGGCAGCTCATAGCGCCGAACCCCGAGGACGACCAGCTCCGTCCCGAGGTCATCGAGGATCGTCTCGAGGGCTCTCTCCAGCTGCAGGGGTAGAGGTCCGCGGATCTCGCGCCGCAATTCGTAGTCGACCGTCTCCTCATCGGCAAAACGCAGGTACTCGACGAAGGTCTTGCCGAGGGCGCGGTCGGGCTCGGAGACCAGATAGAGCGCCCCGGCAATGCTGAGTCGACCATCGTTTGCATATCCCCACTCCGAGAGCCGGTCGACCATGAACTCCTCGCCCCACCCGAAGGCATCGCGGAAGTCGCGGGCCAGATCCTCCTCGGCGTCGGCGATGGCGAGCTGGGTCGAGGTGATCTCGAAGCGGGTAGTCGAGCGCTCGTTGACCAACTGCTGGAGGTCGGAGCCGAAGAGGGACTCGTCGCGGGTACCCCGGCGGACTCTGACGACGCCGTTGGATGCCTGGCAGAAACCCTCCTCGCGCTTGGCGATCGAGATCGCCACCAATGCCTTGCCGTCGACCTCAACCTGATGAAGGGAGTAACGGCCCGGCGAGTGGACGTTTCGGGCGATCTCATAGATCGCGTCTTCAGTGCCCGGCTCAAGAG
Source organism: Acidimicrobiia bacterium (assembly GCA_049692815.1). Lineage (GTDB taxonomy): Bacteria > Actinomycetota > Acidimicrobiia > Spongiisociales > ZC4RG35 > JANQRA01. The sequence goes on along the minus strand of JBAVPF010000351.1, from coordinate 365 downwards.
AGCGGCCGGTGATGGTGCCGTCGTCCTCGACTCCAATCAGGATCACGCCGCCGTCTGCGTTGGAGAAGGCAACGATCGTGTCCTGTAGAGGCTCCTTGCCGATACCCCGCTTGAACTCGACGTATTGGCCCTCGGCGGGGAAGTCCCGTTCGAACTCCGCCAAGCTCATCGTCAGCGGCAACTGCGCCCGCCTGGGATGAAATGGAGGATATGGAGAATTTCTGTTTGCCATATTCGAGAAACAGAAGTTTGCCATAACCGCCGGATGCCCCACGGGCGCTTTAGCTACGAAGGAACGGGCCGTGCTTCTTCATCGCTCGCCACTGTTGCGTGCATCGACGGCATGCACGCCGGATATGTCGCAC
>JBAVPF010000350.1:0-2034 GCA_049692815.1 Acidimicrobiia bacterium | reverse complement strand
CCCGTCCTGCGATGGGAAAAACAGCTTTTGTCCTTTCCATGGCGCGAAATACGGCCGTAGATCACAATATGGGAGTGGCGATCTTCTCGCTGGAGATGTCCAAGGAGGAGATCGTCCAGCGCATCCTCTCCTCGGTGGGCAAGGTCGACTCGATGAAGCTCAGATCTGGTCAGGTGGGCAATCTGTGGCAGCGTCTCGCCGACGCAGCCGCCCGCATGTACCGGGCACCGATCTACATCGACGACTCCCCGGTGGTCACCGTGACCGACATTCGAGCGAAGTGCCGCCGTCTCAAGAGGAAGAAGGGCCTTTCTCTCATCGTCGTCGACTACCTGCAGCTCATGGAGGCGCACGGGTCGGAGAACCGGCAGCAGGAGATCGCCCAGATATCGAGGAACCTCAAGAACCTCGCCCGTGAGCTCGACGTCCCGATCATCGCCGCCTCACAGCTGAACCGGTCACTGGAGGCGAGAGAGGACAAGCGCCCCCGGCTCTCCGATCTCAGGGAGAGTGGGTCCCTGGAGCAAGACTCCGACGTGGTCATGTTCGTGTACCGACACGAGTACTACCACCCGGAAGATCAGGAGAAGAAAGGGATCGCCGAGATCATCGTGGCCAAGCATCGCGCCGGCTCCACCGGGCCGGTGGAGATGACGTTCATGCCGGAGTTCACCCGATTCGCCGACCTGGGCAGGGATGTGACCTGATCTTCGGCACTTGCCTGGGCCTACCCGGGCATTTGGCACGAGCGGCAGCCAGGTGGCTGCCGCGGAGGGGTTCGTCACCTGCCCTGTGAAGCCTTGTACAGCTTCAGAGTGGGGACTCGTCTTGGGCAATTGACCAACGCACCCAGTCTCGCGAAAAGCCGACGTGTGGCTAGCGCCAAACCGGACCAAACCAAATCTACCCGTCTGGACTAGTGCGTGGGTCAGGCGGGGAAATCGCGGTGGGATCGACTCGCTGTCGGGCCGGTCTGCCCCTGGTACTTCGAGCCGAGCTGTGGTGAGCCGTAGGGGAATTCGGCCGCAGTCGTCATCTGGTAGAAGCTGATCTGACCGATCTTCATCCCTGGGTAGATGGCGATGGGGAGGGTGGCGACGTTGGACAACTCCAGCGTGATGTGACCCTCGAAACCGGGATCGATGAACCCGGCCGTCGAGTGGATCAGCAGCCCGAGCCGCCCCAAGGAGGACTTGCCCTCGAGTCTCGCCACCACGTCTTCGCCGAGCTTGACACGTTCCAGAGTCGAGCCGAGGACGAACTCGCCGGGGTGGAGCATGAAGGGGTCGTCCCCAACCTCCACCAGCGATGTCAGGTCTTCCTGTGGTGCTCTCGGGTCGATCTCGGAGTATCTGTGGTTCACGAAGACACGAAAGCCGTCTCCCACCCTGAGATCGACAGACGACGGCTGGACGAACGACGGGTCGTAGGGATCGATCTGGATCGTGCCGGCTTCGATCGCCTCTTTGATGGATCGGTCGGAGAAGATCACCGGCCGGCATGGTAGGTCGATGCGTGTGCACAGGTGGGGTCGTGGGCACGTGTTGTGCACACTCGTTGCCGTCGGAGAGCGGGTGACGGGAATCGAACCCGCGTCTACAGCTTGGGAAGCTGTCGTTCTGCCATTGAACTACACCCGCGAGCAACGAAAGCGTAGCCATGGGCCGATCTCATGTGAACAGCGTGACCGCCCCCCAAACCGTGAGGACCACGCCGACCAGACTGAGGAACACGACGCGACCGGGGCGATACACGGCGTCGACGACGTCTTTGGGAGCCTGGCCTCGTCGGTGTTTCCACCATGCCAGCCCGTTGCCTATGAGAAGAGCAAGCCCCAAGGCCAGAACTAGCTCCGGCAAGAGACTGTCGAAGTCGAACAGGTCACCCACGTGGGTCACCGTAACCATGGATAGGCTCCGAGCGTGAACGAGAAAGCAACAGCATCAGCCCCGGCCACGACGGCCAACCTGGGACCGGCGTTCGATGTGTTGGCCATGGCCCTCAGCCCTCGCTGCACGGTGACGGCGCAGGTGG
>JBAVPF010000349.1:0-7773 GCA_049692815.1 Acidimicrobiia bacterium | reverse complement strand
GTGGAGGGTCTGCTCACCGACCGACCCCGGTCGGGAGGAGGCACCTACCACGGCCACGGAACGGGCCCTGAGCATGTTGTCGAGCGTGTTCATCTCGGTTGAACGGCAGTTCAGGGTAACCGAGGGCGTGTTGTGGCATGATCCTCGGGTGAGCCCGAGGCCGAGCATGACCGAGAGTCGGAGGCACGACATCCTCAGTGCCACCGTCACCGCCATCGCCGAACGCGGGTTGTGCGAGACCCGTATCGCCGACGTCGCCGACATCGTCGGGGTCAGCCCCGCCCTCGTCCTCTACTACTTCCCCACCAAGGCCGCGCTCCTCGCCGAGTCGCTCATCTATCTCGATCGTCTCTTCTACGAGAGCGTTGCCGAGAAGCTGGAGGACGCCGGGACCGCGGAGGACAAGCTCATCGTGCTGATAGAAGAGAGTTGTCCACGCCCAACGATGGCGGGAGAACTTCCCGACAGTTGGGTGCTCTGGCCGGCCACATGGGAGATGTCGCGTCTCGATCCCTCCCTCGCCGCGGCGAGGGCGCGCCTCGACGAGGCATGGCGGGCGCAGATAGCCACGATCGTCGAAGTCGGGATGGCCACCGGTGAGTTTGCCGAAGTCGACGCCAGAGACTTCTCCCTCCAGCTGGCCGCAATGTTGGATGGTCTGGCCATCGAAGCGATGCTCGGCGACCCGACCGTCGACGCGAATCGCATGAGTGAGCTGGCCCGCTCATTCGCCAGACGGGTGCTCAAAGACAGCATTTGACCCGTCACGGACCTTGAACGGCTGTTTAGGATTCCGCCTCGCCTGATCGAGGAGAACTTCCATGGCCTATCACCCGAGGGAGAACTGGAATCCCGCAACCGGGCGGCGCGTGTACACGAGACGCGACTTCCTCCAGCGGGCGGCCGTGCTCGGCATCATGCTCCCGGCATTTCCCAGCATCCTGGCCGCCTGTGCCCAGCGTGAGGACGGCGGGGCCGCCGAACTGGTGATCGGCACACCGGGCAGCCCGGCGCAGCAGCCGCTCTTCGAGGACAACCAGGCGATCACCTCCGGGTTGTCACCCGAAGACGGCCCCCTGAAGATCTACAACTGGGCCGACTACATCAGCCCCGACATCATCCCTGTCGCCGAAGAGGCACTGGGGGTCGACATCGAAATCACCACGTTCTTCAACGAGGAAGAGGCGCTGGCCAAGCTGTCGTCGGGCGAGGTTGCCTACGACATCTGGTTTCCCACCTCACAGCGGGTGGCCGTTGCCGTGGCCGCAGCGCTGATCCAGCCGATCAACCACGACTACCTCCCCAACCTCGAGGCCAACGTGTGGCCACAGCTCGCCGACCCCTATTACGACAAGGGCTCCCGTTACACCGTCCCTTACGTGACCTACACGACCGGCATCGCATGGCGTACCGACATGGCCGACAGCGCCGACATAGAGGGTCAGGCAAACCCGTGGGACGTGTTCTGGAACTCCAAGTACAAGGGCCAGCTCGGGCTCTACGACTCCTTCACCGACACGATCGCGATGGCACTCTTCCGCAACGGGGTGAACGACCCGTCCAAGGCGACCGAGGCCGATCTGAAGGCGGCCGGTGACGCCCTCGTCGAGCTGATCGACCTCGTGAACGTGCGCTACACCATCGACGGTGCCTACGTGGGAATCCCCGAAGGACGCTTCGCCCTGCACCACGCCTGGTCGGGTGACATCGTCAACTCCCAGTACTACTGGCCCGAGGACGGTGACTACACCGTGACCAGGTACCTGTGGCCGGCCAGCGCCGACGGGTCGACTGCTTACGCCCCCATCTCCAGCGACACCATGGCCATCCCCGCCAACGCGGAGCGGCCGGTGCTCGCCCACATGTTCATGAACTTCATGCTCGACGAGACCAACTCCCTGGACAACTTCGGATGGGTCGGCTACCAGCCGCCGCAGAAGACACTGACGCCGGACTATCTGATCGAGAACGAGTACGCCGCCGACTTCCTCCGCTCTGCCCTGGTGACGCCCGAAGACTTCGACCGGGACCGGGCCTGGGTACAGGGGCCGCTCGATGCCGAGACCGAGGCCCTCTGGTCAGAGCAGTGGACCAGGGCGACGTCGGGTGGGTGAGGTGACGGGCTCCTAGGTGCCCACCAACCTGGCCTCCGGCTCCGACTACGACACGGTCGGACAGAAACGCTGGGTCTGGCCCGCCTTCGCCCTACCCGGGGTGATATGGCTGATACTGCTGTTCCTGGTCCCCTTCTACGCGATCTTCGCCATCGCCATGGGGCACATCGACCCGATCCTGCTCCGGCCGGTCCCGGAGTGGAACCCCATTTACTGGGACCCCTCCGTCTTCGCCTCGGTCCTCGACGACCTGTTCGGTGGCCAGCTCGGTTGGGTGGCTCTCCGCACCATCGGTTACGTGTTCGTCGCCTCGGCTCTGTGTTTGATCATCGGCTACCCGGTCGCCTACTTCGTGTCCCGGAAGGCAGGTCGCTGGCGCTGGCTCTGGCTCCTCCTGATCCTGGCGCCGTTCTGGATCAACTACCTGATGAGGATGATGTCCTGGGTCAACCTCCTCAGCCCTGACGGCCAGGTGAACCACGTGCTGTCCTGGTTCGGGATGGCCAATCCCCCGGACTGGCTATCCGGCTTTCACGTGGTCGTGGTGCTGGGCCTGGTCTACGGGTACATTCCGTTCTTCATCCTCCCCCTCTTCGCCTCACTGGACCGGATCGACGACGCCACGCTGGAGGCATCCCGCGATCTCGGGGCCTCCAACGCCCAGACCTTCTGGAGGGTCACCTGGCCTCTCTCCCGCAACGGAGTGCTGGGCGGTCTCGTGATAATCATGCTGCCGATGTTCGGCGACTACTACACGCCGAACCTGTTGTCCGGCTCCCCCCGGACCCGGATGCTGGGGAACACCATCGACCAGTTCATCAATCAGACGACGAGCCAGGGGTCGCGCGGCGCTGCCCTCACCATCGTCCTCATGGTGTTCGTCGCCGGGTTGATGACCTACTACCTGCTCACCATCAACCGGGCCACGGTGGAGGCCAGGGGATGAGGAACCCGTGGGGAAAGCCGCGCTATCTGCCGCTGATGACGGCTCTGTACGTGATCTGGTCACTGGTCCCGGTGGCCATAGCCATACGGTTCTCCTTCAACGCGGGCCGATCTCGCTCGGTCTGGCAGGGGTTCTCCACCCGCTGGTACGTAGGAGATCCCGCAGACGCCTCGTCGGTCCTCTACGACCCGTCACTGCGGTTCGCCCTCAACCAGAGTCTCAAGCTGGCCCTGATCACTATGTTGATCGCCACCCCGATCGGCGTGGCCCTCGCCATCGGCCTGGCCCGTTGGCGAGGCAGGGGCTCCAAGCCATCGAACTTCCTGATGCTGTTCCCGTTGGTCACACCGGAGATCGTGATGGGTGTCGCCTTGTTCCTCGTCTTCGACAATCTCTACGACTTCGTGCCCTTCGGCACGGTGGCTCAGGCCCTGGGTCACATCACCTTCAGTATCTCGTTCGTCGTGATAATCGTGCGCGGCCGCCTGTTTGCCATTGGCCGCGACTACGAGGAGGCTGCGATGGACCTGGGCGCGTCGCCGGGTCAGGCCATGCGCCGGGTGCTGCTCCCGCTGCTCACTCCGGCCCTCCTCGCCTCGTTCGCGATCGTCTTCGCCCTCTCCATAGACGACTTCGTCATCAGCCAGTTCCTGGTGGGTGGAGCGGACACGGTGACCATCCCGGTGCGTCTCTACTCCGGTGCTCGTCTCGCCCCGCCGCCCTCGCTGAACGCATTGGCCACATTGCTGATGGTGATCACCATCGGGGCCATCGCCTGCGCCGGGCTGGTCATGAAGTACGCGGGCCGGCGCTTCGGTGGCGGGGGTGAGTCGGCTCTGGAGACCGTGGGTCGGTTCGAGATCTGAGGACCGGCTAAGCCGGCTCCTCTCTGTCGAGGACCTTCAGCGCCTCGGCCGGCAGGTAGAGCCGAACCTGGTCCCCGTGGCGATAGCTGGCGATGTGTCCCTCGTTCGGCACCGTCACCTGGATCTCGTTCAGATCCTCCACCTGGACGAGGAGATTGAGGACCGGCCCGGCGTAGACCGTGCGTTCGACTCTCGCCAGGACGGTATTGGGCCCCGTCGTGTCGCCGTCGACGATCTTGATCCGCTCCGGCCGGATCGACACCATCGCAGGGCCGGGCCAGGGGTAGCTGGTGGACGCGGTCAGTTCGTTCGAGCCCAATTGGACCACGGCGCCGCCGTTGGGGCTCTCCGACTTGACCATCACCTCCATGAGGTTGGAGACGCCGAGGAACTCGGCGATGTAGCTGCTCACAGGTGACTCGTAGACCTCGGCCGGCGTGCCCAACTGCTCCACCTTCCCATGGGACATCACCGCCATTCGGTCCGACATGGTGAGCGCCTCCTCCTGATCGTGGGTCACGTAGATGAATGTGATCCCGATCTCCTCCTGGATCGTCTTCAGCTCGATCTGGAGAGCCTTGCGCAGCTTGGCGTCGAGTGCTCCCAGTGGCTCGTCGAGCAGGAGGACCGACGGGTTGAGGACGAGTGCTCGTGCCAGGGCGACTCGCTGCTGCTGACCACCGGAGAGCTGTGTCGGCTTGCGTTTCTCCATCCCGCCCAGCCGCACCAGCTCGAGGGCCCTGCCGATCTTGCCCCGTGAGGCGTCCTTGCCCAGGTTCTGGTATTTGAGCCCGAACCCCACGTTCTCCTCGACGGTCAGATGAGGGAACAGGGCATAGCTCTGAAAGACGGTGTTGACCGGGCGCTTGTGAGGTGGCGTTGCGGCCATGTCGACGCCGTCGATGAGTATCGCCCCCGAGTCGGGCCGCTCGAAGCCGGCGATCAGACGCAGGGTCGTGGTCTTGCCGCAGCCGGACGGTCCCAAGAGCGAGAAGAACTCACCGTCCTCTACCCGGATGTCGATGTCGTCGACCGCGGTGACCTCACCGAATCTCTTGACGAGGCCTACGAGCTCGACGACGCCACTCATGCCGGCCGGGAGTGTATGTGGTCAGCGAGTGATGACATCGGCGAAACCGGCCAGCGTCTCCAGGTACCTGTCGATGTCCTCGGTTTGGTGCTGGACCGAGATGAGCCACTGCTCCCCCTTGGCCCACGGCGGCAGGAACACCCCGCGATTGAACTGGTAGAGCCATGCGGCTGCCGCGTAGCGGCCGTCGGTGCGCAGGAAGTCCCGGTAGGTGTGCATCGGCTCTGGGGAGTAGATGACACTGCCCTTGGCGCCGGCCGTCGCCACATGGGCCGGGAGTTGGTGTTGCGAGATGATCTCCTCCGCCCCGTCCCGCATGCGGCGTTGGAGGATCTCCAGATGCTGGTAGGTGTCAGGCACCATCACCTCGGTGAGCATCGCCTTCGCCGCGGCGATGCTCAGAGGGTTCCCGTTGAAGGTGCCTACCTGCTCGTAGGTGCCGTCGGTGATCGCACCCATGACCTCGGTGGTCCCTCCGATGGCCGAGATGGGCAGGCCCCCACCCAGCGCCTTGGCCAGGCAGACGATGTCGGGGGTCACTCCGAACAGTTGGGTGGCGCCACCCTTCCCCACCGTGAGCCCGGTCTTGACCTCGTCGAATGTGAGGAGGGCGTCGTTCCTCTTCGTGATCTCCCTGAGCCCGTCGAGGAATCCGGGACGGGGCAGCAGCACACCGCAGTTCTGCAGGATGGGCTCGACGATGATCCCGGCGATGTCACCCGAATGCTCCTGGAACAGAGTCTCGACGAGGTCGAGGTCGTTGAACGTGGCGACCAGGGTCAGCTCCACCATCGCCTCCGGGATCCCACCGCCGGCCGCCACCGATCTGGGGCGGTGCTCCGGCCCGAGCCCGTCCTCGTTCCAGACAGAGACCATGGCAGCGTCGTGGTGCCCGTGGTAGGCGCCTTCGAACTTGAGGATCAAATCCCTCCCTGTCACGGCCCGCATCAGGTGGATGGCGTCCATGGTCGCCTCGGTCCCCGAGTTGCCGAATCGCCAGAGGGGCATGCCGTAGCGCGAGACGAGCTCTTCGGCGACGACGATGGTATCCGGGGTCGGCTGGGCGAAGTGTGTTCCCTTTCGCACCCGCTCCTGAACGGCGGCCACCACGGCCGGATGGGCGTGACCGGCGAGCATGGCCCCGTAGCCGCCGTGGTAGTCGATGAACTCGTTGCCGTCCACGTCCCACACGCGCGAGCCACGCCCCTCTTCGATCCAGACGGGCCGGGGGCGGGATATCTGCCAACTGGAGGTGACACCCCCCGGGAGGGACCTCTCGGCCCTCGCCGCGAGTGCGGCCGCCTGGGGAGACCTCTCCAGGAACGTCTGCTCCTCGGCCTCGATCAAACCGTCCAGGAGCGATGCCTGGGCAGCCGAAGTGAGCATTGGATACCTTTCCTGGAGATGAGTAAACTGAATCATCGTTCAGGATACACGCCCGACCCCGACAGTGACCGAGAAATGAGCATCGCACCCTTGGACAGAGAGGCCCTGGAGGCCGTCGTCGCACCGTTCGGGGAGAATCGGACGCTTCCCGCCGACGGGTACGTGGCCCGGGACGTCTTCGACTGGGAGATGGACAACGTCTTCAGGTCGACCTGGGTGTGTGTGGGGCGCTCCAGCGAGCTGGTCGGGCCCGGTCAGATCCGGGCGGTCGACGTCGCCGGGGAGAGCGTCCTCCTGGCCAGGGACTCCGAAGGGGCCCTGACCGCCTTCTCGAATGTCTGCCGTCATCGTGGGCATGAGCTGGCGCCGGAAGGCGACGCCATCGATGCCCGGCTTATCCGGTGCCCCTACCACTCCTGGTCCTATCGATTCAATGGCGAGCTTCGCGCCGCCCCCACTTTCACCCAGACGCCAGGCTTCGAGATGTCCGACTACCCGCTGATCCCGGTGCGGGTGGAGGAGTATCTGGGCTGGGCCTGGGTAGACCTCTCCAACGAGGCGCCCCCCATCGCCGGGCACTTCGGGAACCTCTCCGAGCTGGCTGATCCGTACGAGACCGATCGTCTGACCACCGCAGCAGTCCATTCCTACGAGATCGACGCCAATTGGAAGGTGATCGTCGAGAACTACAACGAGTGCTACCACTGCTCCTCGATCCACCCGGAGCTTTGTGAGGTCACACCGCCCGACAGCGGCTTCGATCACCAGCCGACCGGTGTCTGGTGCGGGGGCACGATGGTCCTGAAGGACCACGCGGTGACCATGTCGCTCGACGGCTCCAGCAAGGGCGTCAACTTCAGGCGGATCGCCGGAGAGGCGGCCCGGCACGTCTGGTACCTGACCGTCGTCCCCAATCTCCTCCTCTCCATGCACCCCGACTACGTGATGACCCACCGTGTCACGCCGATCTCGCCGGGACGAACCCATGTCGAGTGCGCCTGGCTCTTCGCACCCGAGGCATATGAGGTCGAAGGCTTCGACCCTTCCTATGCCGTCGACTTCTGGGACATCACCAACCGCGAGGACTGGGCCGCCTGTGAGAGCGTCATGAAAGGCGTGCGCCGGCTCGGCTATCGACCCGGGCCGTTGTCCAGTTGGGAAGGCACCGTCTATCAGTTCCTGGCGATGGTGGGCCATCTCTACCTCGGCCACGGTTTCGTGGTGCCCGAGGTCCCGGTCCGCGAGTTGCGTTAGGCGGTCTTCCCGCCGTGGGACCGGGTGATCTCAGCCGATGAGCGAGCCCGTGCCACGTTTGCGCAACTGGTCGGCGATGATGATGCGCTGGATCTCCGACGTGCCTTCCCAGATGCG
>JBAVPF010000348.1:0-1927 GCA_049692815.1 Acidimicrobiia bacterium | reverse complement strand
CCCGAAGTTCTTGCGTCGTGACAGCTCGTGGAGGATGTCGGAGGCGGGGGTGATGGGGTACGTCCCGTAGAAGAGGGGCAGGTCCGCTTTCTTGGCGGCGGCGATGAGCCCCCAGGCGAGCGCGGTGTTCCCGTTGACGTTGGTGTATGTCCCTTCCCTGAGTGCGGCCGGCTTGACCTCGAAGGTGTTCTTCGTGGCCTCGGTGGCGATCCCGAAGGTGTAACCCGCCTGGAAGGCGGCCTTGTTGGCGGCGGCCACTTCCTCCAGCTTGGAGAATTTCTGCTCTATCCAGTCGATGGTCGGCTCGGTGGGGCGATGGAAGAGCCATGCCATCAGCCCGAGCGCGAAGAAGTTCTTCGATCGGAGCACGTTGCGGCCGCTGACACCGGTGTCCTTGACGGCCTCCTTGGTCAGCTCGTCCATGGGGACCTTGATCACGCGGTAGCCCTGGAGCGAGTCGTCTTCGAGAGGGTTCGCCTCGTAGCCGGCCTTGGCCAGGTTGCGCTCCTCGAAGGTGTCGGTGTTGACGATCAGGGTCCCACCCTGACGGAGGTCCTTGAGATTCTTCATCAGGGCCGCCGGGTTCATCGCCACCAGACAGTCGGGGTTGTCCCCGGCGGTGAGGATGTCGAAGTCCGCGATCTGCACCTGGAAGCTGGACACTCCGGGCAGGGTCCCGGCGGGAGCCCTGATCTCTGCCGGGAAGCTGGGCAGGGTGGCGAGGTCGTTGCCGAACAGGGCGGAGGCGTCGGTGAACCGGTTGCCGGCCAGCTGCATGCCGTCGCCGGAGTCGCCGGCGAAGCGGATCACCAGTTTGTCTAGCTCTTCGATGGGTGTGGATGAGGGGTCTGCGGTGGCGATGTCATCAGCCACTTTTGGTCACTTCCTTATCGGCGTGTCTGCACGGCCGCGATCCCCGGCTCCCGTCGGCGTCGCTGACCGCCAGTGAATGTCGTTGTACATCCAAGTCTATCCGTCACCTGTTGTAGGTGTATTTGGGCCAGGAGACCTGAACGAGGCCAGCCCGATCTCCTCCAGCCAGTGCCCGAGAGCGATGAGCCCCACTTCCGACTCGAGCGCCCCGATCACCTGCAACGAGGCCGGTGGTGAGCCCGGATCGGCCAGGGGGAGGGCCAGTGCCGGCACCAGGGCATGGTTGACGAGGGCGCTGAAGTAGGAGAGCACTGTCCTGTGGCTCTTCGACCCGATCATGTCCTCGCCGATCACCTTGCGTCGCACCGGTGTCCCCGGCGTGACCAGGAAGTCCACGGTGGCGAACGCGTCGGAGAACCTCTGCCTGATCATGTGCTGCCACTCACGGGCCCGCTCGGTGGCCTCGGGCGTGACGCTCTCCGCCACTGCGATGCGTGACTCGACGGCAGGGTCGTAAGGCTCTCCCCGGGCGCGGAACTCCTTGTGCCCCGCGCTGACCTCCTCTCCGATCGCGTCCAGGAGTTGGCGGGCGGGCACCGCGTCGGGCATCGATATGGCGTGCACCTCGTGACCCATGTCACGGAGGGCGTCGAGTGCGCCATGGAACGTCTCGGCGATGGCCGGGTCCATCGGAGCCTGGTCGTACCAGGGCTGGGGAACCCCGAAGCGAAGCGCCTCCCGGGCGGGCAGACCGCGTTCGTCTCCCGACATGGCCCGGTAGGACCTCTCGATGTTCACCATCGAGTCGGCGAGCGGCCCAACGGTGTCTATCGAAGGGACGAGGGGAAAGACCCCCTCGAGTGGGATCCGCCCATGGGTCACTTTCAATCCGAAGGTGCCGCACAGAGCGGCGGGCACCCGCACCGAGCCACCCGTGTCGGTGCCGATGGCGATGGGGGCGACCCCGGCAGCGACCGCGGCGCCGGACCCTCCCGAAGAGCCGCCCGCCGAGGTATCGAGATTCCACGGGTTCCGCACCGGGCCCCAATGGGCG
>JBAVPF010000347.1:0-1554 GCA_049692815.1 Acidimicrobiia bacterium | reverse complement strand
GAGTGAGCATGTGGAGGATGACGATGGGAACGGCCAGCACGAGCGCGGCCAGCCCTGCCGGGAGGAGAAGGCTCATCGCAACACTCCGGCGCTGCGCCACGACCGGAGCAGCAGTGCCTCGACATCCTCCCTCGAGTCGATTGCCAGATAGGTGGCCCCGGTGCCCCTGGTGGTCATGGCCACCTCGTCCCGCCATCCCTTCACCCGAAGGCGATATGCCGCGGCGACGTCGTCGGTGACACTCACCGTGAGCCTGTCACCCTGCTCACGGTCGACCAGCTCGAGATCCCCGGCCAGGTCGGGCTCCGAGTCCTCTTCGCAGAGGACGTGCACGATGATCACATCCGATCCGGACGCCCTGAGCTGAACCAGGCTGGGCCACTCGGCCGTGAGGAGGTCGGAGACGACGACGGTGAGGCCGGGCAGCCCTGTCTGGCTCATCAGATGACCGGCCGCCTCGGCGAAGGGGGTGACGCCAGTAGCCTCCAGGCTCTCGAGGTAGCCGAAGAAGGCGTGCACGGCGGCTCGCCCGGCGAACCGGGGGGCCGGCCCCCGTCTGGGGAACGTGTGCACCGAGACCGAGTCGTGTGCGGTCAGGGCGACGAAGCCCATGGCCGCCGCCACCCGCCTGGCTTGGGAGAACTTGCCTCCCACCGTCATCGAGGCGGATGTGTCGAGGAGGAGACGCACGGTTATCTCGTCGTCCGCCTCGAACAGCTTGATCAGCACCTGGTCCAGCCGGGCGAGGACGTGATAGTCGATGCGTCGGAAATCGTCACCAGGGTGGTACTCCCGGAAGTCGGCGAAGTCGACCGTGTTGCCGTAGCGCTTCGATTTGTGGTCGCCACCGAACTTGCCCATGAGACGATGACGGTTGGCCAGCTGAAGACTCTCCAGCCGCGACATCAGCGCCGGGCTGAGAAGGGTCAAGGGGCTCCCCGGATCTCCGGCTTGGGCTCGGGCACAGAATGCAGGAGCTCGTCGATGATGGCGTCGGAGGCCACCCCTTCGGCCGTCGCCTCGTAGCCGAGGACGAGACGGTGCCGCAGGGCGGCGGGCGCCGCCCAGCGGATGTCGTCGGCGGTGACATGAGGCCGGCCTTCGATCAGGGAGATCGCCTTGGCTGCGAGGACCATCGCCTGGGCTGCACGTGGTGAGGCGCCCCATCGAACGTATCTCTTGACCGGGGGCGTCGCGGTGTCACCCTCGGGGTGAGTTGCTTCGACGATTCGCGACACGTATTGGAGGAGATGGCCGGCGACCGGCAACTGTGGCGTCATCGCAATCATCGACCCGATGGTCTCCAGGTCGGCGGCCAGCGGAACCTCGGGCGCCACACCCGTCGTGGTGCGTCTCAGTATCTCGGTGAGCACCTCGGCCGACGGAGGCTTGACGGTCACCTTGAACATGAACCGGTCGAGCTGAGCTTCGGGAAGGGGATAGGTACCTTCCAGCTCGATCGGGTTCTGTGTGGCCAGGACGAGGAACGGGCGCGGCAGGTCTCGTGTCTCGCCGGCGACGGTGACGTGTCTCTCCTGCATCGCCTCGAGCAGG
>JBAVPF010000346.1:0-6486 GCA_049692815.1 Acidimicrobiia bacterium | reverse complement strand
CGGGGTGGGAGGCGGACAGGGTCATGTCATCGAATACCGGGGAGAGGCGATTCGCGGCCTGACCATGGAAGAGCGCATGACGATCTGCAACATGTCCATCGAGGGCGGCGCCAGAGCCGGGATGATCGCTCCCGACCAAACCACCTTCGACTATGTCGAAGGCCGGCCCATGGCCCCGAAAGGGCCGGCTTGGGAAGCTGCCGTGGAGTACTGGGAGAGTCTCGTGTCCGACGACGACGCCGTCTTCGACACGACCCGCCACATCGATGCCGCCGCCCTGGAGCCCCACGTCAGCTGGGGCATCAACCCGGGGCAGACCGCTCCCATCTCGTCCTCGGTGCCGAACCCGGACGCATACTCGGATCCGGTTGAGAGAGACTCGGTTGCCCGGGCGCTCAAGTACATGGCCCTGAAGCCGGGCACTCCCTTCACCGAGATCTCCATCGATCACGTGTTCGTCGGCTCGTGCACCAACGGCAGGATCGAGGACCTGCGAAGAGCCGCAGAGGTCGTCGATGGCCACAAGGTCGCAGAAGGCGTCAACGCAGTCGTGGTTCCCGGATCGATGCAGGTGAAGGCGCAGGCCGAGGCGGAGGGGCTCGACGCGATCTTCACCGCTGCCGGGTTCTCCTGGCGTGAGGCAGGGTGTTCGAGCTGTCTGGCAATGAACGACGATGTGATCCCATCGGGGGAACGCTGCGCGTCGACGTCGAACCGGAACTTCGAGGGCCGCCAGGGCCGTGGCGCGAGGACTCACCTGCTAAGCCCGGCGATGGCGGCGGCGGCCGCCGTGGCCGGGCATCTCGTCGATGTGCGGGAGTGGAGTTGAGACCGGTCGACAAGTTGGCAGGGCGCATGGTGGCTCTCCCCCAGGCCGACGTGGACACGGATCAGATCATCCCCAAACAGTTCCTGACCCGCATCGAGAGGACGGGCTACGGCAAGTTCCTCTTCTACGACTGGGCGACCACCGAGGACGGCATGCCGAGCTCCGACTTCTTCACCAACGACCCCGATCGCCGGGGAGCGCGGGTGCTCGTCGCCGGTCGCAATTTCGGTTGTGGCTCCTCACGCGAGCATGCGGTGTGGGCGATTCAGGACTGGGGTTTCGATGCGGTGATCGCACCTTCGTTCGGTGACATATTCCGAAACAACTCGATCAATGTCGGGCTGCTGACGATCGAGCTCCCCGAGGAGATCGTCACCCAGCTCCAGGACATCGCCAGCAACCCGTCGGCAGAAGTGACGATCGACCTGGAGAACCAGATCGTCCAGGCCGGAGAGCTCGTCGTGGAGTTCGAATTCGATGCGGATGCGAAGCATCGTCTCCTCGAAGGCCTCGACCCCATAGGGATGACCCTCCAGGAAGACGCTGCGATAACCGCCTACGAAGCGAGGCGAGCGGGCTGGCTCGGCTGAGCGTCAGTAGGCATCAGGGTCGTCGAATGGCTCTTCGGTGTCGCCCAGCCGATCGGTGATCCAACTGTCGATCTCGGCCCAGGTGTCGAACAGCCAGGTCTCCTGCTGATCGGGAGCGGGTATCTGCTCGGAGGGGACATACCAGACCCGGGCCGCCACGTTGGTGTCGGTTGGTATGCCACGCCAGATGTCCCCCGGGGTGACGAACGTCTCCAGCCCGGCGTGCCCCACAAAGACCACGTCGGTCCGCTGAGGAGCGGCAGCGAGTGCAGTCATCACCCCCGTGGAACGCGGCGGCAATGTGTTCTGCAGCTCTTCGGCGCGTTCTGCCAGGTCTGGCCGTCCTATCTCCCGCAGCTTCTCGATCGAGCGCCGGGCGCGGTGGACCGTGTAGTTGCCACCTTCGGGGAAGATGACGAAGGCGTCGTCGCGGCCCATCGTCGCTGCCATGTCGTCGATCGTGGCGAGAAGCTCGTCTCGTCCCTCCCGGCCCCCGGAGACGAACGCCGAGGGCAGCCGGTTGAGCATCACGTCGATCATCGGGTCCCACTGCAGGAACTCCTTGAGCACGATCCTTGGACGGCGGCGAAAGCCGTTCGACAGAGCGTCCATGAGCATCATCGAGTCGCCGGGACCTGCGTGCCGGCTCAACACCATGATGGGCCTCCGCTTCTCGCCGCGCCCCTGGGTCTGTGGGACGACTCCCTCCTGGATGATGCTCAGCTTGAAGGTGAACTTGGCCGAGGCGACGACTCTCCGCAGCATCCACGACATCAGTCCGTAGTGGGCGTCGACGAACGACGGTGCGCTCATCCGCAATCCGAACCCGGATAGAAGCCAGAGTGCGAAGAGCATGGTCAGGGCGGCTGCCTCGATCAGCAGATAGAGGAAGAGAAACCAGACGATCCTGAGAATCCGCCATTTGCCGGGCACGTAGCGGGATATGAAGGCTGCCAGCACCACTACGACGGGCAGCGTCACAGCGGCGAGCAAAATGCCGAGCACCACGGCAGGCGCGATGATGAGCCGTCTCACCAGCTTAGGCGGTGGTTTCAATCGGCCCTCTTCGACGTCAGGTACTCCGAGCTGGCGTGATAGGCGGCCCTCATTCGCTCTTCGATCCCTCCGGTGTCCTGCCACTTGAGCTGTCTTCGATCGTCCCAGGCGATCGGAGAACCGGTCGGGAGGAGGTGGACCTCGATGCCTTCCGGGAGATTCCCGAGGGCGGACATGAAACGGTGACGTCTGGCAATCTCGAACGGCACCAGAGCAGCCTCGTGGAGCCTGCGTGGGGGACGGAGAGGGGTCTCGATGCGCCCCACCTGGAGGACATAGATCGCATCTGCTCCAAGAGTGACTGCACGACCCAGTGGGACCGAGTCGACGAGGCCACCGTCGTAGAAGTGCTCGCCTTCTATCTGCACCGGCGTGAATATGAACGGGACAGCGGATGAGGCGAGGATCGCGTCGACGAGTGGGCCTTCTGAGAACCAGTGCTCGGTTGCGTTCTCGATGGAGGCGGCCACACACTGAAACCTCACCTGCAGGTCCTCGATGCGGGTGCTCGGATCGATGGCATGCTCGATTGCTCGTCGCAGTTGGGTGGTGTCATGGAGCGACGGCTTGAGTGTGGCCACACGACGGAGACGATCGAAGACGGAGTTCTTGAAGAGGCTCGCTCCGGTGGCCTCTTCCCAGAAGCCGGTGAGACGCTCGACACCCTCGCGGCCGGGATGGCCGGCGATAACCGCTCCGTTGAAGGCTCCAATCGACGTGCCAAGGATGAGGTCCGGCTTGATGTCGGCCTCCTCGAGGGCCCTGATCATGCCCACCTCGACAGCACCCCACCGACCTCCTCCTCCGAGCACGAAGGCAGTGGTCATCAGGTCTCTTCCTCGATGTACCACTCGGTGAAGTCGTAACACCGCCCGTCGTCGGCGAATCGGATCACGAAGAGATTGCGGTAGAACACCTCGGGATCGAAGTAGTGGGTGCGACCGGTGACGATCGCCATGTCGTCGGTCTCTGCCAAGGGCTGCCACTCGAAGTCCCAGTTGTCCTCGACGTCGTCGATCTCCTGCCACTTGGCCACTATCTCGTCGATCCCCTCCCACTCCCCACCGGCGGTCTGCGGGTCGTAGACGGCGTCTTCGGTGAAGAGCGCCCTGATGTGCTCGTCATCGTTGCTGCTCCAGGCAAGGACGTATGCGTCCATCCATTCATCGACTCGGTCACTCATTGTCTGTCGAAGTTAGTTCGCCATCCCCGAAAACATGACGCTCCGCGGTCTGCTCGAACGATGGCATGGCTGAGGTTTCTCAGTAGACCTCACCAGGGGACGATGGATTGGCCACAGTGACTTCTCCGCCGAGCGTCAATGACAAGCCGTGGTGGACCGCCCAGGTCGTGGCGGCGCTCCTGTTCGTCCTGTTCGTCCCCACCCTCGTCTTGAAGGCGATACCTGAGCCCGAAGTGGTGGGGCAAGCAACGTTCCTCGAAGACAGGGAGGCCGTGGAGCTTGCATTCAACGATGGGCCCCCAGAGGGCTCCTTGCCCTGGGTTGTCGCGGTCGGAGTGACGTTCGGTCTGGCCGGGGCCCTCTCGTGGTGGCTCGGCCGTCATTCGATGCGAGTCGAGCGGTGGAGGCCTGCGCTGGCGCGACTTCGTGATGTGCTTCTGAGCCTGATCGCGCTGTCGATCCTGGGCTTCATCATCCTCGGTCAGTTCGGCATCTCCGATCTCGGTCTCATCATCACGCAATGCAGCCCGCCCGAGTGCGACTTCGTCCAGCCGTTTGCGTTCTCATCGCTGCCCCAACTGCTCTGGCCGTGGATCGTCTTCATTCCGGTAGCGGCGGGGCTCATGATCCGCATAGGGCGGCCGCCACCGGTTGCGATCGACCCACCCGTGCGCGTCGCCTATCAGGTCGCCATCCTGGCTGGCCTGGGCGTCCTGACGTTGGCGGCGGGCCCGATCTGGTGGGCGATCCTGTCCTGATCCCCGATGGGCCAGACCATTCGAACAGCGCGCAGCCGACGCTGGCGCTGACCTGGATCGGTCGGAGGAGCAAGCAGGCTCTGGGGCCCGGACCCCGCAGCACCCGACGCATGAAGCCGATGCGCCTGCGCTCTGGTTTGGGATTCCAGGCGCTGGGGTAATAGGACGGAGCCCCACCTGCCCCAGAGGGCGAAGCGGTCTCGGCTCGATCCCAACTCCCACCCCCGCCTCCCAGCGACAACACCGGGGTCGAGCCCGACCGCAGAGAATTCTTCCCAACATGCCTGGTGGTTCGGTTCCCTTCGACTGGACCTTCCTTGTTGGTCGAACCGGGTCGAGACAGCGAGAATGGTCCCGCTGTGAGGAAACCGACCCTGTGGATGATTGGGGTAGTGGCGGTGGGGTTGATCGTGTTCCTCCTCGCCAAACCCGGTGGCCTCCTCAACCCGAATCCGAGTGCTCACCTGGTGATGACCGTGATCGACTTCCCAGACGCAGCACCAGGGACGATCGCCACAGTCACGATCGAGGTGCACAACGATGGCGACGCCCTTGCCGATCCCTGTCAGGCCATGTGGGAATTCGACAACCAGATTCTGCCGACCGTACCTGCCGCTTTCGCGCTCGCTGTCGATGAGTCCACCGACATCACGTTGGCCGTCATGGTGCGCTCCGACTTCCCGCGTGGCGACTATCTGTCGACTCTCAGTGTCCAATGCAACAACTCCGACCGCGTCGATCAAAGGGAAGCTCTCGCAGTCCGTTGAGCACAACGGACTGCGAGAGGTCTAGAAACCTTGATCGTCCGCCTGGTTCCATTCATTGCCATGACGTGCGGTTCTGTCCTGTGGCGTTGGGCCTACGTGCCGGCCTGTGTGGTCCTGTGACGTCTGGTATGGCTAGACATCTGGGCACGGAGCCGTCAAAACCTCACGGCGCTCATCAGCTAACGCATGGTGCGGGTTATCGGGCGGGTGCCAGTGTTCTGAGGATCTCTTCGGCGCGTGAGTAGATGATGAAGTGGCCTTCTCCTTCGTAGAAGGTTGCCTCTGACTGGGGTATTGCCTCGCGGTAGTACTCGCCCATTTGTATCGGCACGTTTTTGTCGTCGCTGCCGTAGAAGAGCGAGACTGGTGTCTCGATGTCTCCACAATCGAATCCCCACTCTCCGAGGAAGGTGCGGGCGTCCCAATAGGCGCCTTTGGATCCGTTCTTGACCATCTCCTCGAAGTTCTCGAAGAACCCTTCGAAGCGCGGCGTGTCCAATAGGGCCAACTCATCATCGGGCAGCATCGAACCGACGGCTTTCGAGACCGAGTCCGGGCTGTTGACCATCCTTGCCATCAAGGCGACGTAGGGCCGAGTCAATACCGGGGCGCGACCTCCTAGCCAGAGAGCCAAACGAACGAAGGCCGGCATCCCTTTTGTCGCTCCCTTGTGTGAGACCGGTGAGATGCCGGCCACGATGGTCGCTGAGGTGATCCGGTCCGCCAACTGATATGCACAGGCGGCAACGTATGGCCCACCAAATGAATGGCCACAGACCGCGAACCGTTTGAAACCCAAAGCGCCGGCCAATTCGGACAGGTCGTCGGGCCA
The DNA here is from genome assembly GCA_049692815.1 of Acidimicrobiia bacterium. Taxonomy (GTDB): domain Bacteria; phylum Actinomycetota; class Acidimicrobiia; order Spongiisociales; family ZC4RG35; genus JANQRA01. The sequence goes on along the minus strand of JBAVPF010000346.1, from coordinate 471 downwards.
GTCCAACAGACGACGATTCTCCTGAAAGTCCGATTCCCCGCAGCCGGGCCTATCAACCGCGAGAACACGCAATTCGAGTTCACGGGCGATGTCATGGTTCGGAGCGAAGTCGAGGCGCGAACCGATCCAACCGTGGAAGAAGAAGATCGGACTGCCTTCGCGATCTCCGTATTCCTGGTAGCCGAGTCGCCTGCCGTCCGAAAGCCTCACATGGTTCGGATCAACCATCAGACGCACACCTAACCACACGACCCCCACCCACGCATGACGGCATGCCTCCAGCTCGGCGGGAATGCCTGTGGACGACGGTGGCCGAGTCCGATCCTGGCTGCGGTGGTGGCTACTCGGGCATGTCGCAGACTGCTACGCCGGAGTCGATTGCGATGACGAGCAGGCTGGCACTGACCGCTGGCGGAGCGACACCCTCAGGTGTGTCGATTCGTCAAACCTCTTGGCCGTCCGGGAGTGTGA
>JBAVPF010000345.1:0-2237 GCA_049692815.1 Acidimicrobiia bacterium | reverse complement strand
GCCCTCTCCATGGGGAATTGCTGGTCGAGGAGCATTCCGAGAAGGACTGCCAGCCCGTCGTCGGCCAGGAGACGGTTTGCCTCTTCCGACTCGGTGAACGGCAGCTGATCGGGTCTCTCCATCGCCCGGAGACGCTACCAGTCGCCCGATCTCTGCCGTTCTGTGTCGACAAACGGTGGAATAGGGCGTGAAAATCGACACAGAACGGTGGTAGAAAGGACCCGGGCGCCGAATCGGGGATGTCGCAGAAGCTGGCCACGGTCAAAGCTGCCAGAATCAGCTGACCATGACGGACGTCTACATCGTCGACGCCTGCCGGACGCCCATGGGGAGGCTGGGCGGCCAGCTCGCCCTGGTGCGGCCGGACGACCTCGCCGCACACGCCATCGAAAGGCTGCTGGCGCGAAACCCCGACCTCGACCCGATGTCCATCGAGGACATCCAGTGGGGTGCGGCCAATCAGGCAGGTGAGGACAATCGCAACGTCGCCCGCATGGCAGCCCTGCTCGCCGGTCTCCCCATCGAGATCTCGGGCGTGACCGTGAACCGGCTCTGCGGATCGGGGATGCAGGCCGTGGTCTCGGCCACGCACGCCCTCAACGACGGCTGGGGCGACGTGATGATCGCCGGTGGCTCGGAGTCGATGAGCCGTGCCCCGTATGTGATCTCCAAGCCGGAGAAGGGCTTCGCCACGGGTCTCCCCGACGCGGCCGACACCGTGCTCGGCTGGCGTCTCGTCAACGCCGAGATGCAGCGTCTCTACCCACCGATCAGCCTGGGGATGACTGCGGAGGTCGTGGCGGACAAGTACGACGTCAGCCGGGAAGATCAGGACGAGTTCGCGTTGCACAGCCATCAGAAGGCTCTCGCCGCCATGGATGCGGGTCGGTTCGACGATGAGGTCGAGCCGATAGAGGCCCCGGCCGATCCCAGACGCCGAAAGATGGTCGGCATCACCCGGGACGAGGGCCCGCGGCCCGACACATCGCTCGAGGCTCTCGCCAAGCTCCCCCCGGTGTTCAAGGAGGGCGGCAGCGTCACCGCGGGCAACTCCTCTCCGATGAATGACGGGGCAGCCGCCCTCCTTCTGGCCACCGAGACCGGTCTGGAGCGGCACGGGCTCACTCCGATGGCGCGGGTCGTGGCTTCGGCCGCCGCTGGTGTCCATCCCGACGTCATGGGCATCGGACCCGTGCCGGCGTCGGAGAAGGCGATGTCGCGGGCAGGGCTGGAGATCGGCGACCTCGGGCTGGTGGAGATCAACGAGGCGTTCGCCTCTCAGAGCGTGGCCAGCACGAGGCTCCTCGACCTCGATCCGGACAAGGTGAACGTCAACGGTGGCGCCATCGCCATCGGTCATCCACTGGGGGCCTCGGGAGCCCGAATCCTGGTGACACTGGTCCACGAGATGACTCGCAGGGGCGAGCGCTATGGCATGGCGACCATGTGCATCGGCGTGGGACAGGGGATCAGCACCATCGTCGAGCGTGTCTGAGTCCGGCCCCCTCCACGGCAACCTGATCGTCGAGTTCGGGAATCTCATTGCCGCCCCGTACGCCACGATGCTCCTGGCCGATCTGGGGGCGAGAGTCGTCAAGGTGGAGCCGACGACCGGCGACCTGGGCCGACGATTCGGCCCCTATCAGAACGGCGAGTCCGTCTTCTTCATGACCGTCAACCGGGGCAAGGAGTCGATTGCGCTCGACACCCGAGATTGGGTATCGAAACGTGTCCTCGACAACCTGGTGCGCAAGGCCGATGTGGTAGTCAGCAATCTCAGGCATGGGGCGATGGACCGACTCGGCCTCGGCGAAGAGCGGTCGCGGGAGCTGAACCCCAAGATCATCTATGCGGTGATCTCCGCTTTCGGGGCCAGCGGGCCCTACGCCAAGCGGCCGGGGATCGACATCGTCTTTCAGGGGGAGTCGGGCATGATCTCGATAACCGGAGCGCCCAAGGATGGGCCCCGCAAGACCGCCACCACGATCGGTGACTACGTGGCGGGCACCAACACCGCCCTGGCGGTGAGCGCCGCCCTTGCCGAGCAACCCCGCCGGGGCCGGCGCATCGACATCTCTCTTCGGGACGGTCTCCTCGCCGTCCAATCCGGGTGGAATGCACTCGCCTTCACGACTCGTCGACAGCCGGAGCGGACCGGGACGGCCAGCCCCTTTCTCGCCCCCAACCAGGTGTTCGAGGCAGCAGACGGCCACTTCACGTTGGCCATCGTCTCCGAC
>JBAVPF010000344.1:0-3892 GCA_049692815.1 Acidimicrobiia bacterium | reverse complement strand
GGTCGTGTCGTCGGCCCACGTTGGCGGCCTGGTAGAGGGCCAGTCGTAGTTCGGCGGGTCCTTGTTTGGTGATCCGCCGGGAAGGGCTTTCGGTCAGACCCGAGGACCACATCGACGGGTTGAGACCGGTGTGGGCCACTGCCGCTTTGGCTGTGGCGAATTGGGTGGCCTCTCCCCACCAACCCCGAATCGCCGCCGAACAGACCGGCCCCATTCCCGGGATGGTGGTCAACGGATCATCAGGCCAATGCTGCTGCCACAGCCCGATCGCCTGTCATGTGGCATCGCCTTGGCGTCGGTCGGCGATGGCGATGTCGTCGAGCATGGCGGCCACCTCCCAGGCGAGAGCGTCGAGGTCGAGGCGACCCTGCCAGAACCGGGCCCAGCCGGCGGCTGCATCCCGGACACGTTCTGCCCGCCTCCTCGGATCCTGGTCCCGGCAGCCATGTGATTCATACAGTGCATCGGATCGACGGCCAGGCCGGACAAGATCCCACCAATTTCCTCAACCGAGTCTGCTCGAGAGCGGGCCCCGGAACGATCAGGTCAACGGGCCCAAAAGCCCAGGGCTTTCACGTCACGACCGGGGCCCCTCCCAAGGCCACGCTACGTGACCACCCACCAGCGAGTGGAGGGCCCCCAATCAATACAAGGGCTTTCAGTAGCGGGGGCGGGATTTGAACCCGCGACCTTCGGGTTATGAGCCCGACGAGCTACCAGACTGCTCCACCCCGCGTCGGGTGAATCATCAATTGTAGGGGCCATCTATCCCTATGGCCAGTGGGGGTCCGGTTCAGAGCGCCGCGATTAGCGGACCACCTCGAGCGGAGGAGGAACCTCACTGATGTCGGCAGAGCCGGATTGAAGAGCCGTTTGCCAGGAGTCGATACGAAAGGCCATCGTGGGTCGGAGCTCCGAGCGGGGCCGCAGGTAGAGCTCGGAGAAGTCGTCCGGCGGCAGCATGACGTGCCAGGACAGACCAAGCTCCCACTCTTTGTTGAAGAACGCGTAGTGGGAAACCACCAGCAGCTCAGGAGCGACGAACGTCCCTTCGAACTCGGTCTCGGACGTCACGCCCAGATTCGGGCGGTTGTCCGCGAGCCAGACGGCGAAGAGACCCAGGATGTCCCTGGCTTGTGCGCCCCGGTCGTCCTGCCACGGCATGACGTTGACCGTCCAACTGGACGAAGACGTCTCCCCGCCGCGGGTAGCGTCGATACGTATTGCCATCACGGTCTCGTTGTCGACGGCCGCAGGAACAACGGTGACCTCGGCAACCTCACCACCGTTTAGGGTCGACGGTTCAATGGTGACGGTGGCGTGGGTGGCTTCTGCGATGATCGTGGCCGGCCCGGCCTCGGGACCGGAATCGCCCACCAGGAGGACGAGTCTCTCACCCGGTATGGCTCCTTGGATGAACTCTGGAGAGAAGACCACACCTTGGACGGGGGCGAGGGTGGTCGTGGGCCCGGGCGCCGGCCGGGTCGGAGACGGCCCGACGGTTGTGGTGGTTGGCTCACTCGCACCGGCGCACCCGCCAAGCACGGCAACCACCAGCATCACCAGTACGGCCTCACCCCTCGCCCGGGAAGCTCGATAGAAGCGCATGAAAACCCTCAATTGAGCAGGACCGGGTATTCGCGTACGTTGACGCGGCTCCCGTCCTTGGCCGAGAACTCCCAGACGATCAGGGCACCAAACTGGGGACGATCGATCTCGTACTCGACCTCGGTCTCCCATTGGCCCCAACAACCCGTCCCACAGGTGGCCATGACAGTGCCCTCATACAGAGGTGCCCCGTCGTCATCTGTCAGCATCACCTGTGACACCGCCTCGAAGACGTTGCTCAGCCCCGATACCGTCAACGGGCTGGTGACTGGCTCCCCCCAAGCCGGGGAGTCGACGAAGATCGGTGGGATCTGTTCGTAGTAGTCGTCCCGGGCTTGGGGCCCGTCGAGCTCTATGCCTTCGGACGAGAAGATCATGACCGGTTCCCCGTTGATGGAGAAGGCGACCTGGTCGATGTCAGGAAGCCGGGTCAGCGTGTACACCACCTGGGCCAGCCGGGCAAACATGGCGGCGCTTCCACCGCCGTCGTCGTACTCGGCGCTGAGATCGACCGTCGCCAGGCCGGAGTCGACCTGCACACCGAGCAGAGTCGTCCCAGCGGGGATGGCCGTAGAGACGCCAGGCGTCCCCGTGCTCTCGTCAGAGGTGGGACCGGCCAGAAGGGCTTCCATGACCGTCGATGGGAGATCGCCGCTGACAGGCGCTTCCCTGTACACCGGGACGATGTATGGGCCGCCGGTCTCATCGGGGAGCTGATCCAATACCAGGTAGACGACCAGGCCGGTCTTCTCCATCAGGGATGTCGACGTGGTCGAAGGGGCGGGAGTGGTCGTCGAGGGCAGTGTCGTGGTGGTCGAAGGAGTTGTGGTGGTGCCGGGCAGCGTCGTGCTCGTGTCGCCGGTCTCGATGCCTCCGCAACCGGCCAGGACGAGGGCCCACACCGCCAGAACCGTCACATATCGCATAGAAGTTCCTCGTCTCATGAGCTCATCATCAGCTCCGACTGTCGATGCGCATAGAGCAATGGGACCCGTTCTGTTCCCCACGGCTCAGAGCTGAAAACCGCCTGCGCAAGCCCGTGAGCTGCCCAAGCACGAGAGGTAGCCAATAGGATCTCGACGTGAACAGGGAGCAGGTCCAGAGCCGCACGGTCGCCTCCCTGATGACGTCCAATGCCTTCGGTTACGCGGGGTTCGTGGCGGTGTGGGCCGTCGTTGGGCTTCTGGCTGCCGAGATCACGGGAAGTGACCTTCTGGCCGGCGTCCCGTCGGCGGTGGGAACGCTGGGAACGGCGCTGGCGGCCACCCCCCTGGCCCTTCGATCCACCCGCCGCGGACGGCGGCGGGGCATTGCCGTTGGCTATCTGATCGGCATCGTCGGCGCTCTCCTAGGGGCGCTGGCGGGTCAGACACAGTCGATGTTGCTCCTGGCCATCGCCATGACAATCTTCGGGATGGGTCACGCCTCCAACCTCCAGAGCCGCTTCGCCGCGGCTGACCTCGCAGAAGAGGAGGACCGCGCCAGGTCCATTGCCATGGTGGTGTGGGTGGGCACCATCGGCGCCGTCCTCGGCCCACCCGCCGCCTTGTGGGTGAACCGTCTCGGAACCGGCCGTGGCCTGGGTGAGTGGGTGAGCCCGATGTTCCTCGGCGCCCTGGGATTCGGCGTGTCCGCGATCGTCGTTTCGCGACTACTGAAACCAGATCCGCTGGAGCTCGCCGGTGGCGTCAATGCCGATGCGTCCTTCCAGAACCCGCTCAGCGGCATTCGGCGCTCGTGGTCTGTCATCTGGCCCAACCCGATGGCCCGCCTGGCCATCTTCGCCCTGGCGGTCAGCCAGATGGCGATGGTGGCCGTAATGACCATGACACCGCTCTACATGCGAGACCACGGTCAGGCCGACCTCTCCACCATCGTGATCTCGGTTCACGTGCTGGGAATGTTCGGGCTCTCCCCTCTGGTAGGCCGTTGGGCCGATCGATTCGGCCGAATCCTGGCCCTCGGTGTCGGAGCCGTCATTCTCGGCCTGGGGACGTTGGCGTCGGTCATCGCCGGTTATGTGCCGGGTCTGGTGTTCGTCGGTTTGTTCCTTCTCGGTCTCGGTTGGAGCTTTGCGCTCATATCCGGGTCAGCCCTGCTCACCGAGAGCCTCCCCGTCACCGAGAGGGTCGGTGCCCAGGGTCTCGCCGATGTGATGGTGAGCGTCCTTGGAGCCACCGCTGCGTTCTCGTCAGGATTCGTCAAAGAACTCGTTGGCTATCACTGGCTGGCCAACTTCGCCACGATTGCAGCGTTTCTGATGGTCCTTGCCGCGGCTAGCGTC
>JBAVPF010000343.1:0-2654 GCA_049692815.1 Acidimicrobiia bacterium | reverse complement strand
CAATGCCAGTGACCACCATCCAGAAGGACACCGAGAGCCTGAAAATGACCGTCGAGGCAGTGTTCGACGCACCTGTCTCCCGTGTCTGGGAGATGTGGGAGAACCCCCGTCTGCTGGAGCGATGGTGGGGGCCGCCCACCTATCCGGCGACCGTCGTCGACCACGACCTGAGCGTCGATGGCAACGTCACTTACTTCATGACCGGGCCCGAGGGTGATCGGCATCACGGGTGGTGGCGGATCATCGCCGTCGACCCTCCCCACAAGCTGGAGCTGGAAGACGGTTTCGGGGATGCTGACGGCAACCCCAACCCGGACATGCCCACCACAACCATGCGGATGGAACTGGCCGCCAAGCCCGAGGGTGGCACGGCCATGACGATCGAGACCACGTTTCCCTCGCTCGAGGCCATGGGGCAGATGGTCGAGATGGGGATGGAAGAGGGGATCACCCAGGCGGTTAACCAGATCGACGCCTTGCTCTGAGCTCTCCAGGCCAGGGAACCGGTCCGCCCCCTCCTGACGTCGGATGAGCTTCCGATCGCGCCGCCTCAGGACCTCAGAGCGACTGGGCCCGCTGCTGTTCGGACAAGCCGAAGCATCATGGCTCTCCGAGGAGCTAGGTTCTCGGCCCGTGGAGATGACCGGATGAGCGAGAGTGTTGGCGAGGAGCGGGAAGAAATCCTCGTTCCGCATCAGGAGACGACGACCATGACGGTACAGGTCGATGGCAGGATCATCTGGCAGGCGATCGGGGCGATACTGATGACGCTGTTCCTGATCTGGGCGGTGCGTCAAGCTTCGACTCTCGTGGCGATGATCGCCATCTCTTTCTTCTTCGGGCTGGCGCTCGATCCGGGAGTTCGGTGGCTGGTCAATCGCTACGGGTGGCGGCGGGGGTCCGCGACCGGCGTCATCTACCTGGTCGGCGCCGTCTTCGCGATCTTCCTGGTGGCCATCATGATCCCCTCCATCGTCGACCTGGCGCAGGTCATCGGGGAGAAGGGGAGCTCATGGATCGCCGATGCCGAGAAATGGGCTTCCGACACGTTTGGAGTGGACATCACGGGTATCACCGGTCTTGGCAGCGGCACGGAGGCTGCCGGTGACTCTGTTGCCGGCTTCGCCGATGATTCGTTCGGGACGGTCCTGGGGATTGCTGCGAGTGGCGTCGGATTCCTATTCCAGATGGCAACGATCGCCATGTTCACCTTCTATTTCGCCGCAGACATGCCGAGGATTCAGCGGGCGACCTTGCGACTGTTCACTTCCCCCACCCAGGAGCGCGTCGGTTGGACCTGGGATCAGGCGATCGTACAAACCGGTGGCTACTTCTATTCACGCCTGTTGCTGATGTTCATCAACGGTCTTGGGTTCTTCTTCACCATGGTTCTGGTGGGTCTGCCCGTGACGTCGGCTCTCGCCCTCGCTCTCTTTGGCTCCTTCGTGTCGGTGTTCATCCCGGTGATCGGGACCTACATCGGCGGAGCGGTTCCAGTTCTCCTGTCGATCGCGTTCAAAGGGTTGACCGCCGGGCTGATCGTCCTTGGATACGTCCTGATCTATCAGCAGATCGAGAACTACTGGCTGAGCCCGAGACTGTCGGCCAAGACCATGACTCTCAACGGTGGAGTCGCGTTCGGAGCCGCCCTCGCAGGGGGGGCGATCGCCGGCCCGATGGGCGCCTTCACCGCTCTTCCCGTCGCCGCTCTCATCACCTCGTTCATCCCCAACTACCTGGCCAGTCACGAACTGGTGTATGAGGCTCCGCCGGAACCAACGAAGGAACCGAAAGAGACAACGCCACTCCGCGACAAGCTGAGACAATCCCGGCCGACGGCATCCAGGTGAATTCAGGGCGGGTTCGGCCGCCCGAACCCCGTTTCAACCCCGTCGTTCGTCGATGACTGGCAGGGTCTATGCGTTGGATGTCGCGCGAGGGCTACCGGTCTAGCGCTTGCGCGCCATTCCCACCGAGCGTGCATCCAGTGCGACATCGAGAAAGAGGCCGATGATCAGGCCAAGCCAACCCCAGGGCGCAGTCGCGTCGCCGATTATGTAGCCCAGCGTGAAGAGGGCCGTCGTCCAGGGGAGGAGAATGAGACCCATCAGCGGGAGGATCCAACCGCCGTTGAAAGCTCGGTCGACCCAGTCGGTGAATAACCACAGCGCCGCCACTCCAAGGCGGGGGCTGACGCCAAGAAGTACCAGGAACAGGCAGCCCATCAGTGCACGGGTCTTGGCTCACTGGGCGAGCATGCCCCCCGGCAATCCCCAAGACACCCGTGGGCGATTCGGTCCGAAGTCACCATCATCCGTCCACCTCCCGGCTCGTCAATGGAGCGAACCTAGCCCGCCGGGTGAGTCGTTGCTCCGGTACCGAGATCTTCATGCTCATTCTCAATTGAGCACCGGTAGCCGGGCGACAGGGGTCGGTCTGGCCTGGAGTGACACGCCCGATACAATCCCTCTCTCCTTCAAGTGTGCGCATGGCATGGCATGAGCCCAACCTGTGCACACGCTTGGGGCTGTAGCTCAGCCTGGCAGAGCACCTCGTTCGCAACGAGGGGGTCAGGGGTTCAAATCCCCTCAGCTCCACTAAAACCCCTGCTCAGAGCCGTCTCTGACCGGCTCCCGATGAGCCGATTCGGGCGC
>JBAVPF010000342.1:0-2614 GCA_049692815.1 Acidimicrobiia bacterium | reverse complement strand
GCCGAGACCCGCGACCTCGTCCAGATATCCGATGCATCCGCCCTGGTGAAGGTGGTGGAGAAGGTCCTGGCCGAAAACCCGGACGCGGTGGAGAGCTTCCGAAGTGGGGAGCAGAAAGTCGTCGGCTTCCTGGTCGGGCAGGTGATGAGGGCCACTCAGGGCAGGGCAGATCCGAAGATGGTCAATGAGCTCCTCAGGAGAGAGCTGGCGTCGTAATCGATTTCGTTTGGCCCAGTCGTCGTTAACTTGATGGGGAGATGCAGCGGCAGACGAAGATCATCGCCACTCTCGGCCCATCTGTCGCCTCCGAGGAGGGAGTGCGGTCCCTGATCGACGCCGGGATGGATGTGGCACGCCTCAACTTCTCCCACGGCGCCCACGATCTGCATCGTCGATTCTTCGAGTGGGTCAGATCGGCCTCCTCGGACGCCGGCCGGACCGTGGCGATCATGCAGGACATCCAGGGCCCGAAACTGCGGATAGGGGAGTTCCCTCGCGGCGAGATAAGCGTCGAGAAGGATGCCGAAGTCGATTTGATGCCCGATTCGGGCACCGGTGACAGCGACCGGATCCCGATCGGCTATCCCGCCCTCCTGGAGGATGTCGGGCCCGGCGACCGGGTGATCCTCGCCGACGGCCTCGTCTCGTGCGAGGTGGTGGGCCGGACAGACAACGCCCTGCGCGCTCGTGTCGTCGAGGGCGGGCTGCTGCGGGACAACAAAGGCGTTGCCTTCCCGGACAGCACGCTGTCGGTGACCAACATCACCCCCAAGGACGAGGCCGATCTGGCACTGGGTGTCGAGATGGGTGTCGACTTCGTGGCCGCCTCCTTTGTCAGGAGCGCGGCCGACGTCGAAGCCGTCGCCGCCCTCGCCGGCGATGCCCCCATCGTGGCCAAGATCGAGCTCGCCCAGGCGTTGGACAACCTGGACGAGATCATCAAGGCGTCTTTTGGCGTGATGGTCGCCCGCGGCGATCTGGGGGTCCAGCTCCCGCTGGACCGGCTGCCCCTCATCCAATCCGACGTGCTGCGACGAGCCAACGCGGCCGGCTGCGTGTCGGTCACCGCCACCGAGATGCTGGAGTCGATGACGCAGAACCCGCGACCGACCAGGGCGGAGGTCACCGACGTGGCGAACGCGGTGATGAGCGGCACCGACGCCGTGATGCTGTCGGGCGAGACCGCGGTGGGGAAATACCCGGCCCAGACCGTGCGGGCCATGGCCCGTATCTGTGAGACGATCGAAGAGGGAACGCTCTCCGGTCATCCGCCGGTGCCCTTCATGGATGGCGACAAGAACGTGGCCTCGGCCGTGGCGCAGGCGGCGACACAGATCGCCAGGAATGTCGGTGTGCGCACCATCGTCGCCTTCACCGAGACCGGCAGCACCGCCCGGCTGATCTCCAAGTACCGCCCGCCGCAGCGGGTGGTGGCGTTCACCCCGAACGACGTGACCAGACGGCAGATGGCCCTCTACTGGGGCATCCACCCTCACTCCTTCGAGCGACGGGAGTACACCGACGACGAGATAGCCGCCGCCGGCGACATCCTCGCCGCCGAGGGAATCGCATCACCCGGGGAGTCGGTCGTGATGGTCGCCGGCGTCCCGCCCAACTTCCAGGCCTCGACCAACCTGGTCAAGGTCCACCAGGTGGGAGAGATCTCCGGTCGTCTCGGCGGCTGAGCCCGGTTACGATCGCCACACATGGGTCAGAACGTCGAGATCAAGAAGACCGTGTCTGTGGGTGATGTGTTCGTCATCGACACCGACAGGAGCTTCACCGGCCAGGACGGTCACGTCATCACCCCCGACTCGGAGTTGCGGGGCGTTCCCGGGATGCTGGCCGATCGTCTCTTCCGCCTCGACCTCGGCATCGACCACATCTATGTCCTCCAGAACGCGGTGACGGTCCGCCGGCCGGGCGGCTGGGACGAGGACAGCGCCGGGCTCGTGTCCGACGCGACCCGCTCTTTCCTTCGTTACTACCCCGACGAAGAGGAGTAGCCCTCAGGGGACCGTCGTTGTGGTACCACCGGCTCCGGTAGTCGTTGTCGTGACCGGGACCGTGGTGGTCGTGGTGGTGGGACAGGTAGTGGTCGCGCCGGGCATCATGCAGGGATGCACCTCGTAGACTGCGAAGATCGGGCTGTAGCGAACCACCCACTTCTGCTCCTCGACGAGGTCGGTCTCGTTGCCCTTGAAGATCTGCCGTGTGACGTCGATCGACCAGCCTTCCCGCTCACTCTGTGTCTGTTTCTGCTGCTCGGGGTCCAGATCGGGGTTGGGCTTGTATCGGGGGTCGCCGGGTTGGCTGATCCCATAGCGATCTGAGCGGTCGCCGTGGACATGCAACGCGTCGGGCCCTCCCTCGTGCTTGACGCTCACCTTGGTCACACCACCGCTCTGCTCGCCTACCAGTGTGCGGCCGTCGTTGAAGCCGTAGAAGCTCACGGTGATGGAGGTGTTCGTGTGGCTGGTGCGAATCAGGATGGCGGAGTCCCGGTTGTCGCGGAACTTGAGGTCGATCGATCGCCAGAACAGAGTGGCCTCGATGCCCTCGGGATAGCGCGTGTAGTAGTGGGAGTGAGGCTTGTGCTCGATGTCCTCATACC
>JBAVPF010000341.1:0-3150 GCA_049692815.1 Acidimicrobiia bacterium | reverse complement strand
ATACCGGCGAGCCACATCCGTCACCGACGCTCCGCCCAGGACCTCCAACACTGCCTGATACCGCTGCTCCACAACACCCAACTCCACCAACAAGACCACGACCTCCTCGCAAAACGCGAGAAGGATGGAACCAGGAGGTGTCACCCAGGTACCGAAGCCACTGTCGCCCAGGAACCGGAACCGCGTCCACAAACTGTCGCCCACCTACCGGAGCCACGGTGTCCATCATCTACCGAAACAGCACACTCACAGCATCTCACCACGTCTCACGCCGCTAGCCCCACAGCCGCCCCACAAGCCGCCACGAAGGCGCCATTTCCCCTGGTCAGAGGGTTTTGACCGCATCTTTCGCAACGAGGGGGTCACGGGTTCAAATCCCGTCAGCTCCACTAAACGCCCTGGTCAAAGGCGTTTCTGTTCGGCTCCCGTTGAGCCGATTCGGGCGTTAGTTGACTCTCGCGCTCCACAGAGGCCCCACAAGATTGGGACCGTGACCCCCTCGTTTTCTGCGAGGTGCTTTCCGTCTTACGTCGACCTATCTCTGCGAGGTGCTCTTGCGCCTGTGCGACCCCATCGGATTGCAGCTCCGTAAGTCGCCAGAGCAGCAGGGCATATGGGCGCCAGTCGTCGATAGCGTCTGAAGAGGTCACGTCGGTGATCGACCTCACCTTCCCGCTGGAGCAAGCCGCTCAGGCCATGGCGATTCAAGGAAGCAAGCGCATCAGTGGCAAGGTGGTTCTGGTGGTCAACGGTGACGTCAGAAGGGTGAGCGAGTGCAGCGATTGCTGATCGTTCTAGCCATGGGCCTTGCCGCCCTCCCTGCGAGGGCGGCCGTGGCTCCGGTGGAGGAGTTCATCGTCGACGAGATGTCGACGTCTGGAGTCCCGGGCCTGGCCTATGCCGTCGTTGCCAACGGCGAGGTCACCACGATTGGGGCTTACGGTGTCACCAAGGAGGGCGGCGCGAACGTTGCGGCCGAGACTCCGTTTCAAATCGGGTCGATCTCGAAGAGCTTCACGGCCCTGGCCGTTATGCAACTGGTCGAGGCGGGTGAAGTCGGACTCGACACCGAGATCTCCAAATACTTGGACGATTTCTTCGGACAGCTGGCCGGCGCAATCACGGTCCGGCAGCTGCTCAGCCACACCAGCGGTTTCTCCACCCTGCGGGGAAACGCGTCACACACCGACACGACAGGCGGCAAAGACGAGCTAGCGCTTCAAGTCGACGGACTTGCGGAGGCGGGCCCTGCCCATCAGCCAGGCGAACGGTGGGAGTATTCGAACGCGAACTATCAGATCCTGGGACGGCTGGTGGAAGTCGTCAGTGGCCAGGACTACCAGACATATGTCACCGACAACATCCTCGAGCCGGTCGGTATGGAGCACAGTTTCGTCGCCGATGGCGAGGTGCATGAGGACATGGCGACCGGGCATCGGCCATGGTTCGGTACCAAACGGCCTCTCAGCGAGAACGCAACCGACCGTGGAACGGCTCCCCAAGGAGGGATCATCGCCAGCGCCGGCGATCTGGCTCTGTATATGCAGATGATGATGAATGGCGAGGACGATGTGCTGAGCGCCGAAGGCAAAGTGCAGATGATGAGCCCGGCTAGCGCGGCATCCCCGTACTACGGGTTTGGCTGGTACGTGGATCCTGAAGCCTCCGCAGTTTGGCATACCGGTCTGACCCCTGGGTTCGAAGCGTACGCCGTCATGTATCCAGACACGGGAGACGCTTCCGTGGTCTTGTTGAATGCCAACGGGGGTCTCGGCTTCGGTGAGACGGCTGATTTACAGAATGGCGTCGTAGCTCTGTCCCTCGGACGCGACTACGGGTCAGGGGGATCAGCCTGGCCGAGGGCTTCGTTGTTCGGCTCACTCCTCTTCGCGCCTGTGGTCTACATAGTCGCCATGGTGTGGGCATGGCGGAGGCGAGATGAGGTCAGAGCCAAGAGTGGTGCCGCGGGCCTGTTCAGCTTGTGGTTCCCGATGTTCACAACGGTTGTCGCAGCATGGGTTCTGATGTCGTTGACTCCACGACTCTTTGGCACTTCTCTCAGTTCCCTCGCGCTCTTTCAGCCCGACCTGGTGCTTCTGTTGATTGCTTCGGGACTTCTCGGTGTGCTGTGGGCTGTGTTCCGGCTCGGAGTCGCCTATACCGGCAAGCCCAGGACAGCCTGATCGCCGGGAACTCACCCGGTCCTGAATTGAGCTCATGTGTTGGCGCGAGATTCGGCTTCGGGTTCGGGACTGACTTCCTGGTTGTGACCCCCTCACTTTCTGCTAGCTGGTGTCCCTAGCGGGCGACAATCCACGCCCGCTCCAGAGAGGAGCCTGTCCGAGTGGCCTGGGGGGTCGCAGACCGGAGCCTTGAAAGCCTCGTCCTAGCGTGGCATACTTGTGGCATGGTACGCATACGGGTGAGCACTACGGTTGACGAGTCGCTCCTGGAGAACGCAAGAAGTCTCAGATCGGGTCTCAACGACGCGGCACTGCTGGATGAAGCCCTCGCCGCGTTGGCGGCGAAACACCGCGCTGCCGAGATCGACGCCGAATACGCCGCCTACGACGAACGTCCCCTCGACGAGCCGGACGAATGGGGCGACCTAGCTTCATTTCGAGAGGCGGCAGCCTCCTCGTGAACGATCTGCCGGCGAGGGGAGAGGTGTGGTGGTGCGAGCTGCCCGAGATCAGTCGCCGCCCCGTCGTAGTTCTGTCGCGGGACGCCGCGATCCCCAGACTTCGCCGAGCGCTGATAGCTCCATGCACGACGACAATCCGTGGGCTTGCAAGCGAAGTGATCCTGGAGCCCGGTGACGATCCGATTCCACTTCAGTCTGCGGTCAATCTCGATTCGGTGGAGAGTGTTTCGGTTGGCACGCTCACGGAACGTCTCGGCAGATTGGGTGACGGACGCATGCAAGAGATGTGCGTCGCCTTGGCCGTGGCCGTCGACTGCGACATGTAGTTCGAACCAACCGCGGAGCAGGCCCACTGTCCGGACTCACGAGGCATCACGCCGTCTCACGTCGTTCGCCCCACAGCCGCCCCACAAGCTCGGAATCTGGAGCCGTTTCCCCTGGTCACAGCGTTTTGGCCGCATCTTTCGCAACGAGGGGGTCAGGGGTTCAAATCCCCTCAGCTCCAC
>JBAVPF010000340.1:0-9481 GCA_049692815.1 Acidimicrobiia bacterium | reverse complement strand
CAGCTCATGTGGCCACCTCGGCCAGCTCGGGTCTCGCGGCGAAACCGGCGAGACGCCCCACCTCGGCTGCCACCTGAAACATCACCGCTTCCCCGAGGGCAGGCGCCATCACCTGGAAACCGATCGGCAGACCCTGGTCGTCCAGACCCACCGGGACCGAGATCCCGGGATGCCCGACCAGGTTGAGCGGGTTGGTGCAGATGTCGGTCAGGTACATCGAGAGCGGGTCATCGACCTTTTCGCCCACCCGGAACGCGACCGTAGGGCTGGTGGGGGCAGCCAGCACGTCCACGTGCTCGTATGCGGCGGTGAATTCCTCACGGAGGGCGGCGCGCACCCGCTGTGCCTGGCCGTAGAAGGCGTCGTAGTAGCCGGCAGACAGGGCGTAGGTCCCGAGGAGTATGCGACGGGTCACCTCGGGGCCAAAGCCTTCGGCCCGTGTGCGCGCCATGAGCTCCTCAGTGGTCGCACCCGTTGCTCGATGCCCGTATCTGATGCCGTCGAATCGGGCGAGGTTCGCCGAAGCCTCCGCCGGTGCAACCAGGTAGTAGGCGGAGAGGGCGATGTCCACGGTCGGCAGCGAGACCTCCACCATCTCTGCCCCCGCAGCAGCCAGTCGCTCCAGCATCGACGACATCGCCGCCTCCACGGCCGGCTCGTAGCCCTCACCGGCGAACTCCCTGACCACACCGATCTTCAGGCCGTCGACTCCCCTGTCGAGACCCGGCAACAGATCGTGGTACTCCCCTGCATAGGACGTCGCGTCGAGAGGATCGTGACCCCAGATGGCTTCGAGGATCACGGCCGCGTCCTCGACGCTCCTGGCGAGAGGGCCTATCTGATCGAGCGAGGAGGCGAAGGCGATCAGCCCGTACCGGCTCACCGTCCCGTATGTGGGCTTGACTCCCACTATCCCCGTGAGGGAGGCGGGCTGGCGGATGGAACCTCCGGTGTCGGAGCCGAGCGCCCCGAATGCCGAGCCGGCTGCCACCGCGGCGGCGGAGCCACCCGACGACCCACCCGGGACCCGGCCGATGTCCCATGGGTTGAAAGAGGGGCCATATGCCGAGTTCTCGGTCGACGAGCCCATGGCGAACTCGTCCAGGTTGGTCTTGCCCACGATCACTGCCCCCGCCTCCCGGAGACGGGACACCACCGTCGCGTCGTACGGAGGGACATAGCCGGCCAGGATCTGGGATGCCGCCGTGGTCTCCACGCCCCTGGTGCACATGTTGTCCTTGAGTGCCACCGGGATGCCGTGGAGCGGCCCGCGGTCCGAACCGGCCGCCAGAGCCGCGTCGGCGGCCTCCGCCGCGGCCTGTGCCCCCTCGCGATCGAGGGTGAGGTAGGCGTGTAGCTGCGCCTCGGTGCGATGGGCACGGTCGAGAACGGCCTCGAGGAGCTGCACCGCCGTCGTCTCCCCGCTGCGGAGACGCCCGCCGGCTTCGACGATGGTGATGTCGGTGAGGGTCATTCGACTTCCAAAGCAGGGGGGGCCACGAAGAAGCCGTTCTCGCTCTCCGGAGCCTGAGAGAGAACTTCTTCACGATCCAGCGAGGGCCGTGTGACATCGTCGCGGTAGGCGTTCTCGATGTGAAGGGGATGTGACGCCTCGACTTCGGGCTCGCCCTGCAACGACTGCACCTTGGCGGCGTGGTCGAGGATGGCGCCGAGCTGGGTCTTGTACCCCTCCAGCTCCTCTGGGCTCAGGTCGAGCCGGGCGAGACGGGCCACGTGGGCGATGTCGATTTCGATGGGCATGGGTCGCGGAAGTGTAGGAACCGGCCGGCAGAACCTCAGCCCAGAGTCTCGGCCAACACGTCGTAGGCCCACCGCAGATCGTCGAGCAGGATCGATTCGCCCGGCTTGTGGGCCAGGGCGGTCTCACCTGGCCCGAAGTTGATGCCGGGGATCCCCCGTTCCGCGAGCTGGGCGACATCGGTCCATCCCTGCTTGTGGGAGACCGCTCCACCGGCCGCGGCTATCAGCCTGCTGAAGAGGGGATGTGAGGTCTCCGGATAGGCCGCAGGAGCGGCGTCGGCGACGACGAGCTCGTCGGCAAATGCGCACATCTCACGCATGTGGTCGATGGCTTCCTCCGTGGTCCGGTCAGGCGAGAACCGATAGTTGACGTTCAGCTCGAAACGCCCAGGGATGATGTTGTTGGCCACGCCGCCATGAGCCCTGGTCACCGACATCACCTCCTTGAACTCGAGCCCCTCGATGGGATGGAGCTCGGGTTGGAGGTGGTCCATCATCACCAGGAACTCACCGGCGCGCGTGATCGCATTCACGCCACGCCAGGGTCTGGCCGCGTGGCCCGGCTCGCCGACGAAGGCGACGGTGGCATTGATCGAGCCCTGACAGCCGGCGTGTACCTCGCGGTTGGTCGGCTCCATCACGATGCCAGCCTCTATCTCGGCGAGACCGGGGCTCTCGGTGAGAATCGCGGCGAGGTCGTTCCCGGAGAGAGGGCCTTCCTCACCGGCGTAGAAGACACCCACCAGCCGATCGGTGCCAAGGTCCTCGAGGAGGTGGGCCATGACCGCGAGCCCGCCCTTCATGTCGGTGGCGCCGAGACCGTAGAGACGGTTCCCCTCGATGCGAGCGCCAACATGGCCTTGAAGGGGGACGGTGTCGGTGTGCCCGAACAGCGCCACCCTGCCCGGCCCCGGCTCTCCAACGACGAGGGACCTGTTGGCGACCACCTGAGGGAGAGCGGCGAGACGGTCCGCCAGCGCGTCCCGTATGGCGGCTTCGTTCCCGGTCTCGGAGGGGATGTCCACCAGCCAGGCGAGTGTGTCGGTGAGGGTCACGATCGGAGAAGGTAGCCGTCGTCACTACTCTGCCGGCGTGATCTCCGAATCGGTCAAGGCGGTCGGGCTGGCGTCGTTCGCCGGCGAGAAGGTGCTCGATGTCTGGTATCCCGATCCCACCGACGCCGACACCGATCTCTCCGACCTGGCCACCGTCGACGAGGCCCGGGGAGTGGAGCAACGCCCGGTGGTCACCGAGATACCCGACCTGGGCTCACCACCGGCCGACCCGGCGGATGCCTATCTCCGCCTCCATCTCCTCTCCCACCGTCTCTACAAGCCACACGACCTCAGCGTGGACGGGATATTCGGTGTCCTCCACAACGTCGTATGGACGAGCGAGGGGCCGTGTGACGTGGAAGGGTTCACAGAGACCAAGAAACGGCTGATCTCGGTGGGGAGACCCCCGGCGGTCACCTCCGTCGACAAGTTCCCGAGAATGATCGACTACGTCATCCCCTCGGGTGTGCGCATCGCCGACGGTGACAGAGTGCGTCTCGGCGCGTATCTCGGTGAGGGGACCACCGTCATGCACGAAGGCTTCGTCAACTTCAACGCCGGCACGCTCGGGACGTCGATGGTGGAGGGCAGGATCAGCTCCGGTGTCGTCGTCGGCGACGGCTCGGACATCGGGGGCGGGGCATCGATCATGGGAACCCTCTCCGGGGGTGGCACCGAGATCGTCTCCATCGGCGAGCACTGTCTCCTCGGGGCCAACTCCGGGATCGGCATCTCCCTGGGTGACGAGTGTGTGGTCGAGGCCGGTCTCTACGTGACGGCCGGCTCGGTGGTCACCCTGCCCGACGGTGGCACCGCCAAAGGCCGTGAGCTGTCCGGCGTCGACGGGATGCTGTATCGGCGGAACTCGGTGACCGGCGCCATCGAGGCTCTGCTGCGCAGTGGCTCCTGGGGCGGCCTGAACGAGGCGTTGCACGCCAACTGATGCATTACCGGCTCATCTACATCGGCCTGGGACTCATCGGCCTGGCCGCATTGGTGTTGGGCATCGCCCTCGCTCCCGAGGGCGAGACCGTCGAGTTGCCCGCTCCCATCGAGGCGATCTCACCGCAGCCGGGTGATCTCGTCCCTCTACAGACGCCGGTCGAGATCGACCTCGAGGTCGGTTACGTGGCAGAGATCACCGTCGACGGATGGCCGGTGGCGGACGCCTCCTTCGTCGAGGCGACCGGGGTGTACACCTGGGCACCCTCCCCTACCAATCCGACTTTCCCGGAATGGGCTCCCGGAGAGCACACCGTGCGGATCGTGTGGGACACCTACACCGGTCTGCCCGACACCGGCACCTTCGAGTGGACGTTCCGGGTGGGTTGAGGGTCGGGGGGATTTCTCGCTTTTTTCTGGGGCACGGGTGATTTCGGTCTGAATCTGTCCCAACCAGTTCGTACGTTGAGGATATGGACTTGGGGTGGGTTTCGACCGATTCGTTGGAACAGCAGCTGGCAGCTGCCGAGGAGGCGAAGAGTCGTCTGATCGGCATCCAGCTGGAGCTCTTGGAGGAGTTGGATCGTCGTCAGGTGGCTACGGCTGACGGGTCGCGGTCGTTGTCTGAATGGGTGGCTGCCCGGTTGGACCTGGGATCTCCTACGTTGAAGAGCCTGGTGCGCACGATGCGTCGTAGCACCGACCAGCCCGATCTGCGCGACCGGCTGGCTTCTGGAGTGTCCTTCGACCGGATCGAGGCAGTGTCGAAGGTCCGGGATCGTGACCCCGGTAACCTGATGTTTTGGACCGACGTGGCCGGGGTCCACCGGAAAGCCGCCCAACAGGTGCGCATCACTGCCGATGCGGAGTCCAGGTCGGCTGGTGACCGATTCTTCGTCATGCAGCCGAATCTGGACAAGTCGTGGTGGAAGGCCTGGGGTGGCTTCGACGGGTATGCCGGTGCGTTGGTGGACAAGGTGTTGACCGAAACCGCCGACAGCCTGTCCGACGTCGAAGGGCTCACCCCCGACACGGGCTGGAAGAAGGCAACCGCCCTGGTCGAATGTCTCGTCTCCGATGATCCGCCACCGGCCCAGCTGACCGTGACCGTCGACCCCAAAGAAGCCACGTCCACCAAAGGAGAAGCGGGGGTGACCATGGAGTCAGGCTCACGGGTCGGCCAACAAGCCCTGGAGGCGGTTCTCTGCGATTCGGTGACGGAAGTCACCGGACGCACAGAAGACGGCCGCTACATGGACTACGGCCGCAGACAGCGGACCGCACCACCCGCCCTGAAACGAGCGTTACTCGCCGAAGCCGGATACACCTGCTCTGCTGATGGGTGTGTCAGCCGGCATCGTCTCCAGGTCCACCACATCATCTCCTGGGCCCAAGGCGGCGCCACCGACCAAGACAATCTCGTCGTCTTGTGCTGGTACCACCACCACGTCGTCGTCCACGACCGAGGCTTCGAGATCATCCTCTACCCTGACCGACGCCGGGTCAGATTCAAACGACCCGACCGCGGCCCGCCGGGCTAGCGAGGATCCGCCTCGCCGTTCGTAGACGCCCGTCCCAACCAGCCTTAGCCTGATCGGATCAGACAGAGTGCCGTCGCAGTCACGCTGCGCGTCGCCCCAGGCGCGTGCGCCGGCGTTGCCTCGCCTGCTCCGGCCTCCCGGCCCGCCTGGAGAAACCCGCACCCCACCTCGGACACCCTCACCGTGACCGGATCCAACGTCATCGACAACGCAAAGATCACCGGATCGTGCGTGATCTTGTTCCTTTGGGCCCGAGGCGACGAAGGTCCGGCCTGGCAGAAGGTCGCCGTCGGCAACACGCTGGTCGACGCCAACACCCGCAACGCTGCCGGCAGAGAGGTCATCTGCATGCTGGAAGGTCTCCCCGGTCCGCACACTTACCAGATCCCCCTGGGTGATCTGCCGAAAGGCTGGTACACGGCCTGCGATCTCACCGACCTATGCACTGCGCCGTTCGAGAAGACCTAGCGCCCCAGAACTGCCAGCCCGTCCTCAAGCAGCTTTCCGAACGTCTCGCCGTCGATGATGGGGATGCCCAGCTCTTCTGCCTTCCTCGTCTTCGACGCTCCCGGAGACTCCCCAACGATCAAAGCCGTGGTCTTGCCCGATACCGAGCCGGTCGCCTTGCCGCCCCTGGCCTCGATGGCAGCCTCGGCCTCCTCCCGGGTGTACCCCTCGATGGTCCCCGACACGACGAAGGTGGCGCCGGCGAGCAGATCGGACGTCTCGCTCGCCTCGACCTCCTCCGCGAGGCGGACTCCGGCGGCTCCCAGCTTGGCCACCAGGTCCCGATTGGCCTGATCCGACGACCACTCCACGACACCGGCGGCGATGATCGGCCCGATGCCATCCACCTCGGCGATCTCCTCCTCTGTGGCGGCCATCAGGGCCGGCAGGCCGCCGAAATGACGGGCGAGGAGACGGGCAACGGTTCCACCCACGTGACGAATGCCGAGCGCCGTCAGCAGACGTGCCAGCGGCCGGTCCTTCGCCGCCTCTATCGACTCGGTGAGATTTCGCACTGAGACCTCGCCCCACCCCTCCAGGTCGAGCAACTCTGAGGTGTCGAAGGTGAAGATGTCGGCCGGGTCCTTGATCCAGCCCTTCTCCAGCAGCAGGTCGATCGTCTTGTAGCCCATGTGCTCGATGTCCATGCCGCCCCGGCCGGAGAAGTGGAACAGCCACTCCCTGACCCGGGACGGGCACTCGAAACCACCGGTGCAACGGGCCACCGCCTCTCCTTCGGCACGGACGATCGGGTTGCCGCAGAAGGGGCATCTCTTCGGCATCGACCACTTCTTCTCCTTGCCGGTCCGCGCTGAGAGGACCGGCCCCACCACCTCGGGTATCACATCGCCGGCGCGTCGCACCACGACCTGGTCGCCGATGCGCACGTCCTTGAGAGCCACCTGGTCCTCGTTGTGCAGGGTCGCCATCCCCACCGTGGCCCCGCCGACGAACACGGGGTCGAGGACGGCGAACGGGGTGGCCGCCCCGGTCCGCCCCACGTTGATCTGGATGTCGCGCAGGGTCGTGATCTGCTCTTCGGGCGGGAACTTGTAGGCGATGGCCCAGCGGGGAGCCTTGGCCGTGTAACCCAGGGCAGCCTGGGTCGCCAGCGAGTCGACCTTTATCACCACGCCATCGGTCTGGTAGGGCATGGAATGACGGTCCGTCTCCGCCTTCTCCACGAACGTGAACACCTCGGAGATGTCGTCGAGGACCGTGCTCGGATTGGCTCGGAGGCCCAGCGACCGCATGTAGTCGAGCGTCTCGGAATGACGCTCGAACGACGGGCCGTTCTCCACCAGCCCGAGCTGGTAGACCCAGATCTCCAGCCCGCGATCTGCTGTCACCGAGGGGTCTTTCATCCTGACACTCCCGGCGGCGGCATTGCGGGCATTGGCGAAGAGAGGCTTTCCCTCCGCCTCCTGACGCTGGTTGAGGGCGTCGAAGGCCTCGTACGGCATGTAGACCTCGCCGCGCACCTCCAGGATCGGGGGGACGTCATCGCCGATCAGTCGCAACGGGATCGAGCCGACCGTGCGCAGATTGGCCGTGATGTCCTCACCGGTGGTCCCGTCACCACGGGTTGCCCCTGTCGACAGGGAGCCGTTGCGATAGGTCAGCACGACTGCCAGACCGTCGATCTTCAACTCGCAGACATACCCGTCAGGCGCACCACCCATCTGCCGCTCCATCCTCTGCTCCCACGCCTCCAGGTTCTCCCTGGTCTCGGCGTTGTCGAGGGAGAACAGCGGGCGCAGATGGGTGATCGGCTGGAATTGGCCATCGACCGGGGTCCCAACGCGTTGTGTCGGGCTGTCGGGTGTGACCAACTCCGGGTGGTCCGCCTCCAGCGCGATCAGCTCACGAAGCAGCTTGTCGAACTGGGCGTCAGAGACGATCGGCTCGTTGAGGATGTAGTAACGATGATTGTGCTCGCGGATCTCGTCCCGCAGCTGCTCGATCCGCGATGCCGCGTTTGCGTCGGTCATGCCCTGCCGCTGAAGACTTCGGTCCTGTACTCGAGGATCACCGACCCGCCACGCTCGACGACGGTCGCCTCGAGATCGTCGAGCAGCCGGGTGCGTGGCTGATCCTCGATCACGATGTGATCCGAGTAGGTGGAGTAGAGGGCGCGAAGCCCGACCGCGTCCAGCTCCCTGAACCAATGTGTGGTGAATCGGCCGACGTCGGTCAGACCCGCCTCCCTCATGTCCACGGTCCAGTCGTGGCTGTCTCGCCGGTGGATGCGCTCGTCGCTCTCCTCGAGGATGTGGGGGGCGTGACGTCGGTATACGTCCTCGAACTGGTCGTAGCGGTTCTCGGGGATGTTCCACATGAGGCCGAGCGCTCCCCCCGGTCGCAGGAGCCGAAGCGCCAGTGAGTACCCAAAGGGGACGTCGACCCAGTGCCAGGCCTGAGCCGCATAGAGAAGGTCGACGTCGCCGGTGGCGCCATCCCAGTCCTCGTACCGAGTGACCTCGACACGCACACCGGGAAGCCCCTTGTCGACCAACACCTGCGCCATCGCGGCGTCCGGCTCCAAGCCGATCAGCTCCAGCCCCGGTCGGGCTATGTCCACGGTCGCCTTGCCCGTCCCGGGCCCGATCTCGATCGCCTTGAGCAGGGGGCCGGCCAGACCGACGAGATGGGCGATCGCATCCACCGGGTATGACGGCCTGGCGACGTCGTATGCGGCCGCGTCGCGGCCGAAGACGACCGCCCGCTCGTTGTCACTCATGAGGTCGATGCTATTAGCGCGCCACCGAGCACCACGTCGCCGTCGTAGAAGGCGACGGTCTGCCCGGGAGCGATGGCCTCCTGCACCTCCTCGAAGAGGAGCGTGTCACCTTGGAGATGGGCCGGCACCGGCTCGCCATGGGCGCGGTACTGCGCCATGACCTCGCCATCTCCACCGTGGCCGTCGGTCCAGGTGAGCTGGTCGAGGTAGATCTTGGCCACCCCCAAGGCCTCCCGGGGACCGACCACGACGGTCGACGTTCCTCCATCGATCCGGATGACGAACCTCGGCTCGCCCACTGCAACGCCCAGTCCACGCCGCTGGCCGACCGTGAAGCCGACGATGCCGTCGTGGGAGCCGACCTCGTTACCTTCGGTGTCCACGACAGGGCCGCTCGAGAACACCTCCGGGGCGGTGTCACGCAGGAATCCCCGATAGTCGCGCTGGCCCACGAAGCAGATGTCCATCGACTCAGGCTTGTAGGCGGTCCGCATCCCCATCCCGGCCGCGACCTGGCGAACCTCCTTCTTGGTCAACTCGCCCACCGGGAACCGGGTGCGTGACAGCTCGCGCTGGGTGAGCATGGAGAGGACGTACGACTGGTCTTTGGCGTGATCCGACCCACGCATGAGATGCCAGGACCCGTTCGATTGGCGGGTACGCACGTGGTGACCGGTGACCAGGACGTCGCACTCGAAATCGTCGAGACGTCTCAGGAGCCTGTCGAACTTGACGATCCGGTTGCACTCGATGCAAGGGTTCGGAGTCCTCCCCGAGGCGTAGTCGGCGACGAAACGCTCCACCACGCCGTCTTTGAAGTCGTCGGTGTGGTCGAGCACGTAGTAGGGGATGTCGAGTTGTGCCGCCACTCTCCTGGCGTCCTCGGCGTCGGAGACGGTGCAGCAGCCGGTGGTCGGTGCCTCACCGTGGGGGCC
>JBAVPF010000339.1:0-4286 GCA_049692815.1 Acidimicrobiia bacterium | reverse complement strand
TCTCTGGGGTCCTCGTCCACACACAGTTTGCGGAGACGAGCCCGCAGTTGCCCGGTGGTGAGGCCGGCTGAGTCGACGAGCAATTCGTCGGTGAGCTCATGCGCCACGTCGGCATCGAGGTGGGCGGTGTCGTGACAGAGGAGCCTCGCCTTGGCCGCGTCGATGTCGCCACGTTGGAGGGCCGTGGCCACGGAGGGCAGACGATGACGGAGATCGAGTGCGGTCTCCAACTCGTCCTCGGCCTTCCTCCGCGTCAGGGTGAGAGCCGCGCCCACCTCCTCGGTGGCGAACTCGAGGGGCCAGTCGGACCGGTCGGTGGTCACGGGATCGAGGCACAGGGCCGTTTCCGAGATGCCCGAGTAGCGGCCGGCCGACATGTGGGCCTCGAGGCGGGTGTAGGCCTTCATAGCGGTGACCACGTCCTCACCGGAGAGACGCGAGTACTCGACTGACGAGAGGATGGCCGCCAGGTATGGCCCGGGAAGCCAGTCGTCCAGGTCGGTGGGGAGGTGGTGGCGGTCGGGCTCGTCCACGAGGTCCGCATCGAGGCCTGCGGCGAGCATGTCGACGTCACAGTCCCACCCGCTGAGATGGTCGACCTCCCCCGCCGGAAGTCCGGTGGTAGCAGGGATTTCACCCTTGTCACCGAACATACGTTCGACTATAACTCACCCTCGAGACAGAAATCAAGATGATCACCAAGACACGCCGAGAAGCCCGCCCGGCCATAACAGAGCCCACCATCCTCCACGCCGACCTCGACGCCTTCTACGCCTCGGTGGAGCAGCTGCTCGATCCAACACTCCGGGGCAGGCCGGTGCTGGTGGGAGGGGGCATCGTGGTCGCCGCCTCCTACGAGGCCCGCAGGTTCGGGGTGAGAGCGCCGATGTCGTCCCGGGACGCCCTGGCCATGTGCCCGGGAGCGGTGGTGGTCAACGGCCATTTCGAGCGCTACCTGGAGCTCTCCGACCAGGTGATGGCGATCCTCGAGGACGCAACTCCGGTCGTGGAGCAGATCTCGGTAGACGAGGCGTTTCTCGACGTCTCCGGAACCGCCCATCTCCTCGGCAACCCCTCCGACATAGCGAGGGCGATCCGCCGCCGTGTCCGTGAAGAGGTTGGGCTTCCCATCTCCATCGGCATCGCCTCCACCAAGTTCCTCTCCAAGATCGCATCGGCCCGGGCCAAGCCCGACGGGCTGGTGATCGTCGAGATGGGCAAGGAGTTGGAGTTCCTCCATCCGCTCCCCGTCGAAGCCTTGTGGGGTGTGGGCAAGGTGACCGCCGGCCGTCTCCATCGATTGGGCATCAGCACGATCGGGGAGCTGTCCGAGATCCGCCCTGCGGCACTCACCCCGCTGCTTGGTCCGGCTGCCTCGGGCACGCTCGGCTCACTCTCGTGGAATCACGATCCCCGTCCGGTCCGGGGAGGGCGACGAGCCGGGTCGGTGGGGAGTCAACAGGCGTTGGGACGAGGCCTCTCCGACAGGGACGAGATGGACACCGTCGTGGTCGGTCTCGCCGACCGGGTGGGAAGACGACTTCGAGCCAAGGACCGCATGGGGTCGACACTGACCGTGAGAATGCGCTTTCCCGGCCCGAGGTCGGTGACCCGCAGCCACACCCTGTCGGCTCCGACCGGGTCCACGGCGGCGCTGGCCACGTTGGGAAGCGTCCTCGTCGGGCGGGCCCTCGGCGACAACCCCGGGGAGACGGTCACGCTCATCGGGTTGAGCGTCTCCAACCTCACCACCGACGATCATCGCCAACTCGAGCTCGACCTCGGGGACGATGACGTCCTTCGCTCGGGCAGCGGCCTGGCCCTCAAGCGGAGCGGTCTCGAGGAGAAGATCGACGAGGTCAGGGAGAAGTACGGGAAGGGCCTCCTCCAGCACGGGATGTACGAGCGGGGGATGGGCGACGACTTCAGACGTCTCGCCGAGAAGTCCTGAGGCCGCTGGGCTCGTCCCCTTCGGTCAGGTGCGGGGCTCGCCTCCGAGACGCACCGGTCCGGCCAGTGCGGGGCGGACACCCGTCTTCCCCTCGTAGAAGACCCGGAGACGGGTCATCAAGTCCTCACGCTCCAGGCCGACGGGTTGAGCGGGCCCCATCGTGACCACCTTGTTCGCACCGTCGACCCCGGCCGGGACGACCGGGACGCCCACGCGCTCGGCGATCTCGAGAAAGCCCGACTTCCACATCGGGGCAGCGCCGCGGGTCCCCTCGGGTGCGACCACCAGGATCATCTCCGTCGCGGCGTCGAAGGCCTCCTTCACCTGGTCGACGACACCGGTGGCGCGTCTGCGATCGACGGGAATGCCTCCCCACCTCCGGAACAAACCCCCGAACGGCCAGCGGAACAGCGTGTGCTTCCCCAGGTACTTCACCTTCATGTCGAAGTGATGCAGAGCGGCGAGGAACAGGATGAAGTCCCAGTTGGAAGTATGGGGTGCCCCGACGATGACCATCTTCGGCACTTCGGGCAGGGCCCCCTCGAACCGCCATCCGAGAGCACGGCAGACACGGTACGACAGCCATTTCACGACAGGGATGCTCCCAGACCCGGGTCGGATACGGGAATCAGAGTGTGCCGGCTTTGGGCGCCACCCGGAACCCTTCCTCGTCGACCCAGACGATCGAGGACCGTGTGCCCACCTCGGCGACGATCGCTTCAGCCATGTCGTCGTCGATCTGGCCGGCACCGTCGCCCCGGTAGATCACCTGAATCCGGGCTTGTTTGGGGAAGAGTGTGGCGATCATCCCCGGGTGGGAGGTGATCAGCGTCACCTCGAACGGTGTGACCACCTCTTCGGACTCCGTCATCCGGCGGATCCGGGCGTAACCGGAGAGCAGATACCAGGTTGCGAGACCGGTGTAGACCAGGACCGTGATCGGCTCGAGCAGGCTGCTGGTGGCCTCCTGACCGAGCAGACGTCGCAGCACTATGAACAGAGTCGCTATCAGCGAGGCGGAGGCGGCGAGAGCGAAGACGATCCCCAGACCCAGGTGATAGAACTTCGAGGGCCACGAAGTCGCCTCTTCTTCCGGGATACCCCGGCTGGAGAGGGCGGTGAAGACCCGCCACACGACGAGCCCGACCACGAGGACCGTCGCCAGAGCCACGACATCGTCACTCTGGCCACCAACGATCAGTGATTGGTCGAGGGCCACGATGGTGAGGCCTATGGCCGCCAGGGCGCCGGTGACCAACCCGGTGCCGGCCATGACGTACTCATAGAGACGTACCGGGTTGGTCCGCGCTCCGCCGAGGGCGCGTCTGTGCACCCACCAGACGGGAGTGGCGGTGATGGCCACGGCCAGGGGCACCGGTATCAGGTCGAAGTGGTCCGCTGCCGGCGGCGTGTCGGTGAAGAGATACTGCAGGACGAGGACCAGGACCCATGTCACCGAGGCGATGGCTCCGACCAGCGATATGGTCGTGGTGAGCACCAGCCAGGTGTGACGGGGAAGCGCCGGCTCGCGATCCCAGGAGCGCAGCCACCTGTATGCCCACAGGGGCACACCCACGACGATCATGGCAACCCACGGCTCGAATCGGAACTGTGATGAGTCGAAGAGCGAGCCGAAGACGGCGCTGAGCGTGCCGACGACGCCGAGCCCACCGGTGATCAGCCCGATCGCCGACCCGACGACCCTCTGCAACTCACCGGAGTCGGACAGGGGAGGTGTGCTGCGCGCCGCCAGTTCGTGGAAGAGCACGATGCCCCCGAACACGAGTGCCCTAGCCCATGCCGACGCCGATCCGTCGGTGAACAACCCATTGACGAAGGCGACCGCCGATACGACGAAGGCCGTCATGAAGACCAGCTCGATGATGGCCAGGTAGAGCGTCCAGCCAGAGGACTCGGGGAAGAGGCTGCGTCGTCGGGCCTGGCGACGCCAGAGGAACACGACGAAGGGCAGGGAAACGACCAGGGAGGCGAGGGACGTGGCCACGCTGTCGGCGGGGTCGAAGACGAAGCGGTCCCCGGGGAAGGCAGTGTCCATCAGCTCGGCGAGGGCGAAGCCGGAGACTCCCATCGCCAGGGCCAGGACGAGGTAGGCGATTACGTCCGACCCCTCTCCGGTGTCCGTGCGCTTCCCCGCGGAGCGCTGGACGACGGTGACGACGACCAGGATCACCGCCAGAAGGCCCAGGAGTATGACGACTGAGGAGCCCATCACCGGTCCCGGCAGTTGAAGAGGAAATAGGGCCAGGGATCTTCGGCCAGCCACCAGAACCCGGCGTCCTGGATCAACTGGAACGTGGTCTGCTCATCCCAGGAC
>JBAVPF010000338.1:0-5408 GCA_049692815.1 Acidimicrobiia bacterium | reverse complement strand
ACCTCGAGAAACCCACCCGCCGGCCAGGACCGTATGGCGGAAGACGGGCTAGACACCTACAATTCCGGCAATCCGCCCGGGAGCGCTCCCTTCGATGGCTGAAACCCTTCTCTCATTTGCTGGCCAGGACATGGCCATCGACCTCGGCACGGCAAACACGCTCGTATATGTTCGCGGCGGAGGGATCGTCCTCAACGAGCCTTCGGTCGTGGCCA
Organism: Acidimicrobiia bacterium; assembly: GCA_049692815.1. GTDB lineage: Bacteria > Actinomycetota > Acidimicrobiia > Spongiisociales > ZC4RG35 > JANQRA01. The sequence continues at coordinate 5,193 of JBAVPF010000338.1, read as the reverse complement.
TGAACTCCCAGAACAACCGGGCATTGGCCGTGGGGATGGAAGCCAAGAGGATGATCGGGCGCACGCCCGCTCACATCACCGCCATCAGGCCCCTGCGTGACGGTGTCATCGCCGACTTCGACATCACCGAGAAGATGCTGCGGTACTTCATCCAGAAGGTCCACCGACGCAAGTGGGCGCGGCCCCGGATTGTCGTGTGCGTGCCGTCCGGCATCACGCCGGTCGAGCGCCGGGCGGTCGAGGAGGCCGCCTACCACGCCGGTGCCCGACGCGCCTACACGATCGAGGAGCCCATGGCGGCGGCGATCGGCTCGGGCCTTCCAATCGCCGAGCCTTCGGGATCGATGGTCGTCGACATCGGAGGCGGCACAACCGAGGTGGCGGTCATCTCGCTCGGCGGCATCGTCGTATCCCGCTCCATCCGGGTTGGGGGCGACGAGCTGGACGTGGCCATCATCGACTGGATCAAGAAGGAACACAACGTCCTGGTAGGCGAGCGCACCGCTGAGCAACTCAAGATCGCGGTCGGCTCAGCGTGGCCGTATTCCGAGGAGCCCTCCGCCGAGGTGCGTGGACGCGACCTGGTCACCGGTTTGCCCAAGACGATCCTCCTTTCCAGCCAGGAGGTGAGGGAGGCGATCGAAGAGCCCACCCAGGCGATCGTCGACGCGGTGAAGTTCACTTTGGACAAGACACCCCCGGAGCTGGCGGCGGACGTCGTCGAACGGGGGATCGTCCTCACCGGTGGTGGAGCGCTGCTGGTCGGGCTGGACCATCGTCTGGCCCACGAGACGGGAATGCCCATCGTGACTGCGAGTCAACCGCTCCAGTCGGTTGTGCTCGGTTCGGGTAAGTGCCTGGAGGAGTTCGACACGTTGCACAACGTGCTCGTTTCGTCGGCCCGCCCCTGATGCCGCTCACCCGTCGTCAGAGATGCTGAATCAGCCGCGAGATCGAACCCTCCCCACTCTCATCACCCTTCTTGTCATCGGTCTCCTCCTGATGACTTTCGATGTTCGCTCCGAGGGTGTTGGCGTGACGGCAGTGCTGCGCCGGGGCGCCCAGACCATCGTCGCACCCCTCCAGAAGGGGGCGGCCTTCGTCGTGAACCCGGTCGTCGACATCGTCGACTCACTGTCGAACGTCGCCACCCTGCGTGAGACGAATCTCGAGCTACAACGTCAGCTCGCAGAGGCGGAGGGGCAGATCGTCGGGCTCGAGGACGACCTGGCGCGTCTCCAGCTCTACGAGGATCTCTATCAGCTGGAGGCGACGGGAGTCGACATCGGAAGGACAGTGGCCAGGGTGATCGGACAGCCCAGTGCGTTCGATGGCGCCTTGTATGTCGACAAGGGCACCACGTCGGGGATCGCGGTGGGTCAGCCCGTGATCGACACCAATGGTTTCGTGGTTGGCTCGGTCGAGCAGGTGACTGCGGGCACCGCGGTCATAGTCCCGATCACGGTGGGCCAAGACGAGGTAGCCGTGATCGTCGGCGACCAGATCGGCAGGGTCCGCTCGCAGGCCTTCACCGACGACATGCGACTCGAGATCAACCCGGCGGACGAGCCGATACTGGCCGGGGAGCGCGCCGTCACCGCATCGACCTCGGTGAGGTTCCCGGCGGGCTATCCGGTATGTGACGTCACCGAGGATGCAGGGCCGAGCGCCGATGGCCTTCTGACGACGACCTGCCGGCCCTACGTGGATCCCGACACGCTCCGGGTGGTGGTCGTCCTCTCCTGGCCGCCCGACCCGATCACCGCGGTAACGGCGACTACCACTACGAGCACCACCACTACCACCATTGGTGGTTCGACGACGAGTACGACCGAAGGCAGTTGATGCGACTCAGGCCTGCATTGGTAGTGACGGCGATGCTGTTGGTGGCAGTCGTGCTCCAAACGACACTCTTCAGCCAAACCCACCTCGTGGTGCCCGATCTCGTCATGCTGTGCGTCATTCTCTTCGCGTCCACCCGAATGCGCCCCGAGGTCGTCCTCGGAGTCGGGTTCCTCGCCGGGATCGTTGTGGATCTGCTCGGCTCGAGACTGCTCGGACTGCAAGCCATCGTCTATGTCGTCGTTGCGTATCTCGCCCTCCGCACACGGGAGCGAGCCGACGTCGGTCGCATAGTCACCGCGCTCTGGGTCGGCTTGCTCAGCTTCGCCGGCGCAGTGCTCCTGTTCATCGTCGGGACGCTGTTCGGTGAGAACGTCGTCTTCGGGGGTGGCGTCCTCCGACTTCTCTTCCTGGTCCCGGTGGCGAATGCCATCCTGGCATCGATCTTCGGGCCGATGCTCGTGCGGCTGATCGATCGGGACACGACCGTGTTCAGATACGCATGAAGTTCGCGGTCAGGCTGTCCGTGATGGCGACGGTCTTCGTTGCCATGTTCTCGGTGATCGGTTTGAGACTGTGGTTCGTTCAGGTGGCTCAGGGCCCGGCGATCGCCCAGGCTGCCGAGGAGCAGACCTGGCTGACCAAGACGACTCACGCTTCCCGAGGGGACATCTTCGATCGAAACGGCAACCAACTCGTTACGAGCAGGTTGGTTCCCGCCGTGTACATCGACCGGACCTTCGTTCAGCCCGATGAGCGCGATCAGCTCATCCAGACTCTGTCGGCGATCCTGGCCATCGATCCCTCCCAGCTCTCGGCCCTATACGAAGAGGCCGGTATCAACGGGCGATTCGAGGTGGCCACCGTGAACAACGAAGTGGCCGGCCAGATTGGCGAGCAGCTGGGATCCCTGCCGGGTGTTGAGATGGTCAACGTTCCCGAACGTGTCTATCTCATCGGGCCGACGATGGCCCATGTCATCGGTCACCTGGGCCTCCCGGACGACTCCGACCTCGCCGACCGGCCCGAGCTGGACCCGACGGTGCGGATTGGGAAGCTGGGGGTGGAGAAGTACTACGACGATCAGCTTCAGGGCACTTCCGGGACGGTCGAGTACCGGGTGCGGCTCGGAGAGATAATCGAGCAGAAGCCGGCAGTCGATCCGGTCCCCGGCTCCTCGCTGATCCTCACCCTGGACTCGGACCTACAGCAGGTGGTGGAACTTGCGCTGGAACAGGGAATCTCGCTCTCCAATTCGGTAAAGGATGCAGACCGCGCCAAGGGCAAGGAGGTCTTCAGCGAGACCAAGCGAGCAGCAGCCGTAGTGCTCGACCCTCAGACATTCGAGGTGCTGGCCCTGGCATCCGTGCCCGATTTCGACCCTCAACTCTTCGTGGCCGGGATCGATAGCCAGACCTTCTCAGAGCTGAATGACTCGTTTGCCTTCAACGACCTCGCCGTCAGTGGCCTCTACCCGCCGGCATCGACGTTCAAGGCCATCACCTACACCGCGTTCGTCGAGAAGAACCTGCCGCTGCCCTCGGACATCGAGGGGATCGACCCCGAGGGCAAGCGGGTGGACTGTGACGGCGAGCTGGTCTTCCCACTGGCCGACGGGTCGGCACAGGTCAAGCACGACTGGTACTACCCGAGGGCCCTCGGCTGGCTCGACCTCCACGGTGCCCTGGCCCATTCGTGCAACAAGTACTTCTGGTCGGTTGGCCTGGGAACCTGGCTCAACCGCGACACGGTCGGGGAGAACGCCATTCAGGATTTCGCCGAGGACGTGGGCTACGGGTCGGAGACGGGGATCGACCTGGCCAACGAAGCGTCCGGCGTGGTGCCCACCCGCCAGCTCTTCGAGGAGTGGGCCGCCTACCAGAGAGAGCATCCTGACGAGCCGCCGCGTCTGGAGGCATCCCGGCTGGATCCCGAATTGGCCAGCCCCTTCTTCGGAGGTGACCTCATGGACTTCGCCATCGGGCAGGGCGCGTTCACGGCGACTCCGCTGCAGGCGGCGGTGTCCTACGCGGTTCTGGCCAATGGGGGGAAAGTGATGCAGCCGCGAGTCGTCGACAAGGTCGTCGGCCCGGACGGTGAGGTCATCGAGGATGTCACGTCTCCCGTCGTGCGCACAGTCCCGATCTCGGCGTCAACCCGGACCGACCTCCTCCACGATCTGAACCGGGTGGTCACATCGGGTACGGCTGCGGTGGCATTCCAGAGCTTCGGTCCGGGGTTGGAAGAGGTCGGCGGGAAGACCGGGACCGGCCAGTCGGCTCCGACGAAGGACAACCACGCCTGGTTCATAGGCGTGGCCCCGATCGACAACCCCAAATACATCGTGGCCGTGGTCATCGAGGAAGGCGGCTCGGGTGGAGCCATCGCTGCCCCGGTGGCCCGACACATCCTTCAGTACCTGATGGGTAACGATCCCACACCCATCACCCAGGGTGAGGTGGCCGACTGATGACGGCGGTCCTGACACGGCTCAGAGAGGTCGCAGTGGTGCGACGGAGCAATCGCACCGACTGGATCCTCTTCGGCACGATGCTCGTCCTGTCCGGGCTCGGGCTGCTGATGATCTACTCGGCAACTCGCAACAGCGGCACCTTCTCGATGGAGAGGCAGATGGTCTTCGTCGCTGCGGGGCTGATCATCTTCCTGATCGTGTCCAACATCGACTATCGCGAGTACCGGGGCATCATTCCGGCCGCCTCTCTGGTCATCATGATCCTGTTGGTGGCGGTCTTCCTCTTCCCGCCGGACAACAACGTGAATCGATGGATACCGCTCGGCTTCTTCGGGCTTCAACCCGCCGAGTTCGCCAAGGTCGTCGTCATCGTGGCTCTGGCGTCGTTCTTGGCGCCGCCGGCCTCCCGTGACGAGCTGATCGGGCCACGAACGTTGACCTGGACCCGGCTGGTCCAGGCAGTCCTCATCGTCGCCATCCCCGGGTATCTGATCCTCCGCGAGCCGGACCTGGGCACGGCACTCGTGTTTGGCTTCGTCCTCTTCGCCATGCTCTTCGCCGGGGGGGCCAACTGGCGGCAGATGGCAGCGCTGTTCACCGTCTGCGTGCTCGGGGTGGTGATCATCCTCCACTTCGAGCTGCTCAACCAGTATCAGCTGGATCGGATCCAGGTCCTGTTCGACAAGAACCCGGACACACAGGGCATCGGGTATCAGATAACCCAGTCCAAGAACGCCATCGGCTCTGGCCAGCTCCTCGGGAAAGGCCTGTTCGCCGAGGATTCCCTGACGAGCTTCCAGTACGTACCCGAGCAGGAGACCGACTTCATCTTCACCGCCGTCGCCGAGCAGCTGGGGCTCATCGGCGGGCTCTTAGTC
>JBAVPF010000337.1:0-5889 GCA_049692815.1 Acidimicrobiia bacterium | reverse complement strand
GTGCAGCCATCGTGGGGGTCGATGCGAGCGCGCTCCCGATCGTGGATGTGGACGCGTCGGTTCAGGGTCTCGACGCGAGACTGGATGGGGAGACGCTTGCGGTAACGCTCGCCGAGAACCTGGCCACCGAGGCGGAAGCGATGCGCACCGCGGATGGGGCGCTGCTGGGTGCGGTCGACGGGGCGGGGAGATTGGCCGAGATGCAGGCGCGACTCGACGAAGCGCTGGCCACCGGTCGACGATCGTCCGAGACATATGTCTTCGACCGTCTCGGGCTCAGCGTCTATGAGACGGGTGACCAGTCCGGCGCCGCGCTGGCCTTCGACGGTCGTGGCACCGTGACCGAGGTCGTCTACGACCACAATGGCGAGGAGACAGACCGGTCGGAACGCTCCTTCGACTCGTTGTTCGTGCTCAGCCAGGTCGCCGGTGACCGGTGGCGGCTGGTTGAAGTCGGGTCCCGGGGCTGAAACCGATCAGGTAAGCGACATGGCCCGGTCCGGGCTGAGCAGGAAGGGGGGAAGATGGGCGGGGATGTTTGAGAATGGGAGTACATCCTCATGGAGGTCGATGCCCAACTCGTCTCTCATGAAACGTCGCCTCCGCTCGATCCGCTCCCAGCCGTCCGGGTATCTCGCCGCGAACTGGCTGCGAAGTGCCTCGTCGGCCAGGGCGATCCCGTCCTCGATGTTGGTGGTGAAGTAGGCCGTGCCGGTGGCGGGGATGATGTCGACCTGCAATGCCATCCCCGACCTGAGCTCGATCGTGGATCCTGGCGCGACCGGTGAGTTGACCCATTCGTCGAGATGGATCTGGTGACCGGGGTTCAGGAAGATCCCGAAGAACGGGTCGCCGAGACCCCGATTCACGATCTCTTGGAGAGTCCCTCCGGTCTGGCCGACATGGAGTGCCTGGTACCACTCGGCGACAGTCTCGAAGTAGGGCCGTACCAGCTTCTCCACGTAGTCTGGAATGGCTGGCGGAAGCTCGGAGGCTTGTGACACCACGAATCCGGCACGGCAGTTCAGCGCCCCCCAGATCCCGTAGGCGACGGTCAAGGGGTCTCCCCGCTCGATCGGCCGCTCACCGGGGCTCAGCAGGCCGAGCGCGGCCCTCTCTCCGGCCGTGAGCATCAGATGGCATGACAGAGGTGACCCGTTCCAACCGAGCAGGCTCACCGCTTCCTCCTCGGTCATTCCTGGCCGGAGACCGAAGAGGAGGCTCCGGACTCCGTTGGAGGTGTGTGTGGCGGCGTGCTCGAACACCGCCAGTTGCTCAACCTCGTTGATAACCCGAAGCCCGTCGGCGGCGTCGATCAGAAGTCCCGTGGCGTTGACGACGAGGCTCGGATCCCCGGCTATCGATCGCAACTCGTCGGCTAGGTACGAGGGGACATCGAGTGAGTGCTGGTCGGGGAGGGTCTTCCAACCGACCACGCCGATCGAATCGCCTCTCTGCACACCGGCGTCCTGGAGGAGGCGGGACAGGGCCGGCGATGAGTCACGAGGCTGTCCGGGAAGCGAGAAGCCCTGGAACAAGACCACGTCGAGGGGCACGGGAGCGGCAAGGGCCATGCCCACACACTCGTTTCCGGTGGCGAGGACAGGGGCTCCGTTCGCGCCGAGGATGAGAAGGGCCTCCTCGAATCTCGGGTCGAACCCCGTCAGGTAGGCCAGGTTGGCGCTGTGCTCCCTGTCGGCATAGACCACGAGGTTGCTGTGTCCGGAAGCGGTCATGCGCCTGCGCAATTCCTCGAGCCTGGAGCGATACAACTCATCGGGCAGGCGCGGCGACTCGGGTGATCGGCCGAACTCGGGGAGGTCCACGGTCTTCAACCGTGCGATGGACATCGTGCGCTCAGTCTTGCAGCGGAGACCAGGTCTCCGCCGTCCCCGTTGCCTTGTCGACGAGGAGGAAGGTGTCTGCTTCGATTGGCAGCCAGGAAGTCATGCTGCCGTCGGACCAGGTGACCCGGAGCTCCGCGGCGTCGGCGTCCCCGAGGCCGAAATGGATCCACCCGAGCTCTCCTCCGGCATGGCCGCCGCCGATAGTGACCTCGCGCTCTGTGGTCGCTCCGTGGCTCCTCACCTCGACCCACGAGCCGATCGCGTCCACGTTGGGGGCAGGCTGCGCCAGACGGACCGCGAGCCAGGACCCCGTCGGGGAGCCGTCGGCCAGCACGCCGGAATTGTGCCAGACGGTCACCGGCTCCCTCCTCTCGACGACGACCGCGTCGAGGGCACCGTCGAGATCGAGGTCTGTCAGTGCCGCCCCACGACTGCGTGAGTAGTCGACGAACCCGGCGGCCTGGGCTCCCTCGACGAAGGTCCCGTTGGGCTGACCCAGCAGCAGATTGTTGGGATCCTCCATCGCAAAGCCGACCTGTTCGTCGACGTTTCCCTTGGTGACCAGGAGATCCATGTATCCGTCGTTGTTCACGTCGTCGAACTCGGCGTGCCAGGCCGTAGAGGGCAAGGTGGTGTCACCGGCGAAAGGCCGGTGGGCGGTGGCTCCCAATGCAAGCGCGATGTCCCGGTACGCAGGCTCGTCCGCCCCGTCGGTGAGCGTCTGCAGCTTGTTGTCGCCCTGACTGGTGAGGAAGACCTCCGGGTAGCCGTCGCCGGTGAGATCCTGAGTGGCGATCCCCATGCCCCAGATCTGCATCGGCTGCCAGCCGTCGGCGGCCGTGTAGAGAGTGGGCGGCTGTCCAGGGGCGACGCGCCAGAGCTGTTCCTCGCCATCCCGGTAGTAATGACGATCGTTGGTGGCCCGCAAGTCTCGTTCACCGGTCCGGTCCCAGTCGCTGAAGAGCACCGAAAGTGTGCACCAACCCGGGCTCAGATCCGTCGGGGGCAGGTAGGCCTGTCCGTCCGGGCGGAGCAGCTGGTGGTCCTCGCACTGGTCGTGGGAGCCGTTCTCGGCCAGTCTGAGATAGTTGCCAAAGGCCAGCGTGGGAAAGGTCTGACCCTGTTCCCAAGTCGCACTGAAGGCCGCTGTCCAGTAATTGCCGCCATCGATTCCCCAGTCCTCGTTGGCCCGCTCGAAGTGACACGACCCCAGGCCCCGCAACACGACGTTCTCTCCCACCCTGAGGACGACCAGGTCCGTGATGGAATCCGAGTCGATGTCGATGGGGTATGCGCCGGTCACCGACTCCAGGTCTGTCACCGGGTCCGCCAGCCTGGAGAAGCGAACGTCGCCCGGAGTGCTCTCGTTCACGTACAGGGCAGCGGTGGATGAGCCTCCGGGAAGGTAGATGTCGGGAAATCCATCGCCATTGCAGTCGAAGGGGGCGACGCCCCCGCCGACGAAGTAGTGGAAAGCACCGTTGTACACCTGGTCGATGCCGGTGTCTCCGGCGAGGGACAGGCTGGGGGCCGGAGCGGCATCCGGAGGAGGCCCACCACCGATCACTCTGACGGCGAGAAGCACGACGACGGCCGTCACCGCCACCCCCACTGCCAGACCCGCGAGGAGCCATCCGATCCTCGTCCGCTCGTCAGCTGCCGCCACGGTCATCTTTGCCACCCGGCAGCGCATCGTGGACAATGCCCTCGCGTCGGAAACAGGAGTGAGGTTTGACGGATCAGGTGTCGCCCGTCAGTTGGGGAGTGCTCAGCACCGCCAACATCGCGGTCGAGAAAGTCATCCCGGCCATGAAGAAGTCCGAACTGAGCCGTGTGGACGCGATTGCCTCCCGGTCGGCGGATCGGGCGGTGTCCGTGGCGTCGGCCCTCGGCATCCCGAGATCCTATGGCGCCTACGAGGAACTGCTGGCCGACCCGGGAATCGAAGCCGTCTACATCCCTCTTCCCAACCATCTCCATGCCGAGTGGACCATCGCTGCGGCCGAGGCGGGCAAGCACATCCTGTGTGAGAAGCCGCTGGCGATGACCGCCGCCGAGGCCGAGACGATGATCGCGGCCTGCGACAGCGCAGGTGTCCGTCTCATGGAGGCCTTCATGTACCGGCTCCACCCGCTGTGGCTGAAGACGAAGCAGATAGTCGATGCCGGAGCGATCGGAGATGTCCGTGCGGTGAGGGCCGTGTTTTCGTATTTCAACGACGATCCCTCCGACATCCGCAACAAGATCGAGTCCGGGGGAGGCGCCCTCTACGACATCGGCTGTTACGCGGTGAGTGCAGCTCGGCTCGTCTTCGGGTCCGAGCCCACCTCCGTCAAGTCTTCGATTCTCCGCGACGATCGGTTCGGCACCGACATCGTGACGTCGGCAGTGCTCGAGTTCGGCGACCGACATGCCACTTTTGTGTGCTCGACACAGATGGAGCCGGACCAGCGAGTCGACATCTACGGCACGAAGGGGCGGCTCGTGGTGGAGATCCCCTTCAACATCCCCCCTGACCTGCCGACGCGACTTCTCCAGATCGCCGGTGGCTCTCCTCCCGTGAACCCCGACGTGGTGATTCATGAGATCGAGATGGCCGACCCGTACACCGTTGAGGCCGACGCGTTCTCCCGGGCCATCAGGGATGGGACGCCTGTGCCCGTCCCCGTCACGGACACCGTGGCGAATCTCGAGGTCATCGAGGCCATCTTCGCCGCCGCCGGGGCCTAAGAGGCGGCCGCGTCCGCCGGCGCGTCCCACCCAGTGACAGGGGAGATGGCCAGATCCCGGGTGTTGTACCCCGTGGGATCCCCGATCACCTCGGAGAAGACGAGCTCTGCGGCCCCCACGAGGATGGCATCGTCTCCGAGGCCGCTCCTTCTGAGGTCGCAGCTGTTCCATGCGGCGTCCAGCGCGACTTCTCCCACTCCCCGGTGCATCGAAGCCTCGAGGAATGGATAGAGGGGGCGGTAGAAGCCGCCAATGACCACCTGGTCGGGGTTGAACAGGTTGATGAGGTTGCCGATGCCGAGGCCCAGCCAATGACCCAGTTGGTCGAGGCCACGGAACGTTTCTGGGTCGCCCGAGTGTGCCCGGGACAGGACCTCCGCAACCAGCCCGGAGCGGGAAGCGTCTGAGGGGAGCCCCACGCTTCGGGCGAGTGCCTCCTCGCCGACCTCGGTCTCCCAGCAGCCGATGGCGCCGCAGCGGCACTCTCGGCCGGCCGGATTGATCACCGTGTGCCCGGCCTCGCCGGCATAACCGGAAGTGCCGAGCATGGGCTTGCCGTCGTAGATGATCCCGATCCCGACGCCGACTTCCCCGGCAACGTATATCAGATTTCGCCGACCGCGCGCTACGCCCCTTCGAAACTCGGCGAGGGCACCCACATCCGCCTCGTTGGCCAGCATCACGCGGTCGATGCCCAGCTCACTCGAGATCATCCGGCCGAGGGGGGTGTCCAGCCAGCCGAGGTTGGGTGCAACGTGAAGGAAGCCGTCCGATCGGCGGACCACACCGGCTACCGCCACGCCGACGCCGGCGACGGTATGACCCGCAGGCAGCGAGGTGAGCATGGGGCGGGCGAGAGCTCCCAATTCGGCGACGGTCTCCTCGGGCGACTGCTGGCCGTCGGGGCGAGGGATCCTGACGTGATCGAACATGTACCCGCCGAGCCCGATTGTGGCAACGGCCATCGTGTCCACCTCGAGGTCGGCCGCCACGACCACTGCCCCGGCCGGCGTGGTCCGCGCCACCGACGACGGCCTGCCCGGCCCATTGCTCGTGGTCCCCTTGTCTTCGTCGACCATGCCCAGCGAGATGAGCTTGCCGATCAGGTCTCGAATGGTGCTTCGATTGAGCCCGGTCTGACGGGCGAGCTGCGACCTGGAGAGAGGTCCCCGGATGTGGAGTTGGTCGAGAACCGCGGCCAGGTTGTGTCTTCTCATCTCCTCGGCCGAGACACCGCGACGGCGACTGCTGGCGTCGGAGATCCTGCTATCGGACAGTGCAAGTCCTTTTTGTTGGTGACCAGTCAATATAG
>JBAVPF010000336.1:0-9372 GCA_049692815.1 Acidimicrobiia bacterium | reverse complement strand
GTAGCGAGTCGTGCCCACACCACAGAACGAGATCGCAGCAGTACACATGGAGCAGGGCTGTTGTGTGCTCCACAGGGTCGCACCCGACAGGTCGGCCTCCGATGGGATTCGGCCAGTGCGTTCATCTCTGCGTGAGCCAGCGGCGTGGCCTCCAGGGTTTCCCTCCCCGTTGCTGGGTCGTACACATGGTTCCGACCGCGGGCGAGGAGCGCCCCTGCGTCATCCACTATGGCTGCCCCGCAGGGCAGGCCTTCGGCCCTCAGTGCCTCGAACGCACCCTCGAGTGCGACCCGTGCCCCGGCATCGAGCCGATCAAAAGCCGTATCCATCGCCACATCACGAAGCTACAGCCGGCACGAGCATCGGGCCCGGCAAGGGATTCGATTCTGGCCGCCGACCCAAGGTGATTCTGTCACCGACCGACCGTACGTTCGATGACATGGAGTGGGAGAGAGTCTCCAACGACGAGATCGATGTGGCGATGGACCAGTTCTCGGGTCTGGCCGCGGCCAGTCTGGCCCGCGTCTGCCAGCTGATCACCGAAGTCGACAGACGACAGACGTGGATGACCGATGGCGCCCGCAACCTGACCGACTGGGTGGCGAGCCGTCTTCGGGTGCGGCACCCCCTCGCCTCACAGCTCGTGTCCGTTTCCACACGTATCGCCGAGCTTCCCGTTCTCTCCGATCGCTTCGCCAGAGGTGAGTTATCCCTGGATCAAGTCGACGCCATCTCTCGCATGGCCACCGCCGAAACCGAGACGGGCTTGATCGAAGAGGCCCTCGGTTTGTCCAATGCGGCCCTCGATCGTCAGGCGAGACGCCAACGGGGTATCCGGCCCGACCAGGAAACATCCGTATGGGAGCGACGTCGTCTGGTCCGTCAGTGGAACCTCGACGAGTCCGAGTTGAGGTTCCGGGGGAATCTGCCGGGGATAGAGGGGCGCATCCTCGACCAGGCGATCGACGCTCGCGTCGACGAGATGGGCCCCAACCCGGAGACAGGGATGTTCGACTCTCACCAGACGAGAGCGGCGGATGCCCTGGTCGAATTGGCCGCCGGCCAAACGTCAGCGGGCGATCGACCCTCAGCAGATATCACCGTGTTCACCGATGCCGATGCGTTGGACGGCGAGCGGGGCATCTCCGAGTTGGACAACGGTGCCGTCATCTCCAACCAGGCGGCACAGAGACTTGCCTGTGATGCAACCGTCCGAACCGTCACCCGGGCGAACGGAATGACCGTCGGTGTCGGTCGACGGACCCGAAGGATTCCGGCTTGGCTCCGGGAGCTCGTCCACCACCGTGACGGTGGCCACTGCCAACATCCCGGATGCCGCCACACCCGCTGGCTTCAGATCCATCACGTCCAGCCCTGGTCCCAGGGAGGGGCCACCGACCTGGACAATCTCATCCTCATCTGCGGCTTCCACCACCGCTTTCTCCATGAGCACGGCTGGCACATCACCGGCCCGCCCGAGCGGCGAGTCTTCCGCAAGCCCGACTGGACGCCCTATCCGGGGCCGAGACCACCACTCGAGCCCCGTCTCCTCGCACTCGTCCGACCTACCTAGGGGCAGCCGCCCCCGCCACTTCCCACACCGGAACGTCGCCATGCGGGCATAACGTCCGAATCCCATAGACAACAAGAGACGAGTAGCTCACATCAGCATTCCACCCTGCTGGGTGCATTGGCGCTCGTCGTCTCGTTCGTCGGCAGCAAAAGACGAGAGGCCCGGCCAACAGGGTCTTTTGCCCTTTGGCCATTCGACTCCGGGCCTGTAACTTCTCGACTGTCTTCAGGGAGACCAAAACTGCCACACCTCTACGACTTCGCCGACGGGGACGGGTCCGACCGCGATCTGCTCGGAGGCAAGGGTGCGGGGCTTGCAGAGATGACGAGTCTCGGATTGCCGATCCCCCCCGGCTTCATCATCACCACAGAAGTCTGCCGGGAAACCATGCAATCGGGAGAGGTTCCCTCCGATCTATGGGCTGAGGTAGATGCGGCGGTGACGCGTCTCGAGGCGAAGACCGGCCGCACCTACGGAGGCGGCCCGGTCCCGATCCTCCTTTCTGTCCGCTCCGGCGCCAAGTTCTCCATGCCGGGGATGATGGACACAGTCCTCAACATCGGGATCAACGACGAGGTCGCCGCGTCGCTCATCGAGTGGTCGGGTGACCCCCATTTCGCCTGGGATGCCTACCGGCGCTTCGTCCAGATGTACGGGGACGTCGTCCTCGGTGTGCCCGACCGCTGGTTCCAGGAGGTCCTCGCCGAATTGCGTGAGGAGCGCGGCGTTCACGACGACTCCCAGCTGGAGACCGAAGATCTGGAGCAGGCCACCCGCAGATTCCAGGAGATAGTCGACGAGCATCGTCCCGGAGCGCTCCCCACCGACCCCAGCGAACAGCTCCGAGGGGCCATCGAAGCCGTCTTCAAGTCCTGGAGCAACAAACGGGCGGTCGACTACAGGCGTATCAACCGCATCCCCGACGAGTTGGGGACCGCCGCCAACGTGCAGATGATGGTCTTCGGTGACCTGGGTGACGATTCCGGCACCGGCGTCTGCTTCACGCGGGATCCGGCCACCGGTTCCCGCAGCGACTACGGCGACTATCTGCCCCGGGCCCAGGGCGAGGACGTGGTCGCCGGCATTCGCAACACTCTCACCCTCGACGAGCTCGCCGGGCTCCACAAGGAGTGCCACGACGAGCTACTGAGGATCATGGACCTGCTCGAGAAGCACTATCGAGACATGTGCGACATCGAGTTCACCATCGAGAAGAACACGCTCTACATCCTGCAGACACGCATAGGCAAGAGATCGGCGGAGGCCGCGGTCCGGATGGCGGTCGCCATGGAGGCCGAAGGTCTGATCGACAAGAAGACCGCCGTCGCCCGGGTCGATCCCGCCTCGCTGGAGCAGCTCCATCGCCCCAAGATCCAGACGAAGGGAGCTCCCCCTCCGGTGCTGGCAGGAGTGGCTGCTTCCCCCGGCGCCGCGTCGGGCAAAGTGGTCTTCACCGCAGACCGCGCCGTCGAGGTCGCCCGCGCCGGCGAGAAGGTGATTCTGGTGAGACCGGAGACCACTCCCGACGACATACATGGGATGGCAGCTGCTATCGGCATCCTCACCAGCCAGGGAGGAAAGACCTCCCATGCCGCAGTTGTGGCACGCGGGATGGGCAAACCCGCCGTCACGGGGGCGGCCAACCTGATGGTCGACCCCGACCACGGAGTGGCACACGCATTCGACCGGGACCTGCACGAAGGCTCGGAGATCACCATCGACGGCACGAGCGGCGCCGTCTACCTCGACCCCGTCGAGCTGATCGAGCCCGAGGCGATTCATGAGCTACAAGAGCTTCTCGAGTGGGCCGATGAGTTCAGGACCACCGGCGTGCGCGCCAACGCCGACCTACCGGAGGACGCCGCATTCGCCAGGGCGCGTGGCGCGGAGGGCATCGGTCTGGCCCGCACCGAGCACATGTTCCTCGGAGAGAGGCTCGGGGTCGTGCAACAGATCATCCTCTCCACCTCCGACGAGGACCGAACCGCCGCTCTCGAGGAGTTGGAGAGGCTCCAGGTCGTAGATTTCGAGGGGCTGCTCGAGGCGATGGACGGCCTCCCGGTCGTCGTCAGGCTGCTCGACCCGCCACTGCACGAGTTTCTCCCCAGCCGGCTCGAGCTGGAGAAAGAGGCTCTTCGACGGGTGAGAGCGGGGAGGCCCATCGAGGACCTGCAGGCGATGTCGGAGCAGGTGGCCCGTTGGGAGGAGGACAACCCGATGCTCGGCTTGCGTGGCGTCCGTCTCGGGCTCATGGTCGACCAGCTCTACCGGATGCAGGCCCGGGCCGCCGTCACCGCCTACAAGCGACGTCTGGACGCCGGTGGTGATCCACGACTCGAGATAATGGTGCCGCTGGTGTCAGCCGCCGAGGAGCTCCACCGAATGAGGGAGATCATCGAGTCCGAGATCGGAGACGATCTGGACATACCGGTCGGCACGATGATCGAGCTTCCGCGCGCCGCTCTCACGGCAGGCGAGATCGCAGAGGTGGCCGACTTCTTCTCCTTCGGCACCAACGACCTCACCCAGATGACGTACGGGCTGAGCCGTGACGACGCCGAGGGCAAGTTTCTTCGGGATTATCTCGAGCAGGGCATCCTCGACTCCGATCCTTTCCAGACGATCGACCAACAGGGAGTGGGCCGGCTGATCAGAGTCGCGTGCAACGAAGGGCGCGAGGTGAACCCGACCCTCACCCTGGGGCTGTGCGGAGAGCATGGTGGCGACGCCGACTCGATCAAGTTCGTGCACGGTCTGGGGCTCGATTATGTCTCGTGCAGCCCTCCTCGTGTCGAGGGCGCGCGTCTCGCCGCGGCCCAGGCGGAGCTAGCCGCCCAGTAGGTCTATCTGGTCGAGCACCTCGACGACACCTTGGCCGGTGGTGGCCACCGTGACGAGAACCGGGGTGTCATCGCCCGCCGCCTCGAGGAGGGCCCTCTTGACGTCTTCCACTCCGGGCCGATCTCCCTTGTTGACCACGAACAGGTCGGCGATCTCGACTATCCCTGCCTTGTCGGCCTGCACCGAGTCACCCCACGCCGGGCCCACCACGAGGGCGACCACGGCCGCAACTCCCATCACCTCGACCTCGGACTGACCGACCCCCACGGTCTCGACGATCAGACGATCGAATCCGGCGGCACCCAACAACGCGATGGCCGCACCTGCCGCCACGGAGAGGCCTCCGAGATGCCCCCGGGTGGCCATCGACCTTATGTAGACCCCGTCGTCGTCGATGTGGGTCTGCATCCTGATCCGGTCACCGAGGATGGCGCCGCCTGTGATCGGGCTGGAAGGATCGATGGCGAGGACGGCGACGGTCTCCCCTCTGCGTCGCAGCTCCCCGATCAAGGCGGCTATCAGTGTCGACTTCCCCACCCCGGGCGGGCCGGTGATGCCGATGACACCGTGAGGGTGGCTCAACTCCGCAGCGGAGTCCCCGTCTTCGACGAGTGAGATTGCACGGGATAGGGCGCGACGGTCGCCGGATCTCAGTGAGTCGAGCAGAGACGTGTCCATCACCCCGGAGACTAAGGACAGATCAGAGTGTGGGCAGGGAGATGCCGACGCCTTCGTCGTCGTCGAACATGCCCGGAGCGTCCGCCGACGCGATCACCTCTTCGACCCCCGGGACTCGATCCTTCAGTATTCGCTCGATCCCGGCTTTCAGGGTCATCATCGACAGTGGGCAGCCCCCGCACGCCCCAACCATCTGCAGGCTCACCGTTCCGTTCTCCGCTCCCAGCAGCACCAAGTCACCGCCGTCGGCCTGGACGGCAGGTCTTATGTACTCGAGCGTCTCATTGAGCTTCTCGAGGTCGATGGGCCCCTCTTTGGTGCTGGAGGGGGAGATCGTCACTGGCGTTGCGTCTGTCATTCCCTGGTTCAAACCGCTGGCAGTCGTTGCTTGTTCCAGTCTAGGGAGGGTCTTCAGGAGCGTTGAATCGAGGCTCCGAGTGAGGCGAGCGTCCCAACGAAACCCTCGTAGCCACGGTCGATGTGAGCCGGATCGCCTACCCCGGTTTGCCCGTCGGCCGCCAGACCGGCGAGCACCAAGGCCGCACCCGCTCTTATGTCAGGTGCCAGCACCGGGCAGCCGGACAGCCGCGCCACGCCGCGGATGATGGCGTGCTGCGCCTCGATGGAGATGTCGGCACCCATTCGCGCCAACTCGCCGACGTACCGGTATCGGGCGTCGTAGAGGTTCTCCGTGATCACCGACGTTCCCGTGGCCAGGGAGAGGAGTGCGACCATCTGGGGTTGCATGTCGGTGTGGAAGCCAGGGTATGGGAGTGTGGCGAAGTCGATCGGAGCCGGTCTCTCCGGGCCCTTGACGCGCAGCCAGCCCACCCCCCGGTCTACCTCACAGCCGGTCGCCTCGAGCTTGGTCAGCTCCATCCTCAAATGGTCCGGGATGCACTTGGTGACCGTGACGTCACCGCCGGTGATGGCGGCGGCGACCGCATAGGTCCCCGCCTCGAGCCGATCCGGCACGACCTCGTGGTCGGCAGGGCCCAGAGACGCGACGCCCTTGACCGTCACCAGGGAGGTCCCTCCACCCTCGATTTCGGCACCCATCTGGTTCAGCTGCCCAATCAGGTCCTCGATCTCTGGCTCCCTGGCGGCGTTCACGATCACGGTCTCCCCCTCGGCGAGGACTCCGGCGAAGAGGAGATTCTCGGTGGCACCGACCGACGGGAAGGGAAGCTCGATCTCCGTCCCCTTGAGACGCCCGTCCACGGTGGCTACCAGCTCACCGTGGACCAGCTCGAATGACGCCCCCATCTGCTCGAGACCGTGCATGTGCCACTCGATCGGTCGGTTGCCCAGGTCGTCGCCTCCGGGCAGCGCGACGCGGGCGACGCCGCACCGGGCGAGCAGCGGGCCCAGGACCACGATGGAGGCCCTCATCTGGCGAACCAGCTCGATCGGAGCCTCGGGGAGTGGCTCGTCGGGGACAACAACCCACAGCTCGTGGTCGCCGTGCTCGATCTTGCATCCGGTGTGCTCGAGCACCTGGACCATCAGCTCCACGTCGAGGATGGAGGGGACGTTGCTGAGATGGTGGCGGCCAGGGGCGAGCAGGGTGGACACCATCTCCTTGAGGACGGCGTTCTTGGCCCCGTGAGCACGGACAGTGCCCGCCAGACGCGCTCCGCCCTCGACGAGGATCTGCGACATCCCGGCAAATCTACCTGGACCGTCTCTGAAATCACGAGGTTGCCGGGGCCCGGACGCCCCCGGGGGCGTCCGGGGACTGGCCTGTCGTGTTTCTCGAGGTAGTTCGCCCCGTATGCGGGGTGAACTACCGGAGGTTGGCAATGCCGGGTGACCCTGGTCCGGCGGGGACCGTGGCTACCCTGCCCGGCGAATGAGAATCGCCCTCGGATCTGACCACGCCGGATACGACCTCAAAGAGCACCTCGCCTCGTGGCTGGCCGAGTCGGGCCACGCCGTATACGACCTGGGCACCCACTCCACCGACCCGGTCGACTACCCCGACTACGCGGCTGCGGTCGCCCAGGCCGTGCTCGACGGCCGGGCCGACCGAGGAGTGGTCCTCTGTGGATCAGGGGCCGGCGCTTCGATCGCGGCGAACAAGTTCCATGGCATCCGGGCGTCGGTCGCTCACGATATGTACACCGCCCATCAGATGGTCGAGCATGACGACGTCAACATCATATGTCTCGGATCCCGGGTGATCGGTCAGGCCCTGGCCGAGGATCTGGTGAAGACATTCGTCGGCGCACAATTCAGTCGCGATGACCGGCATGTCCGCCGCCTGGACAAGATCAGGAAGCTGGAGTCCTAGCCGGAGAGGCTGGCCGCTGCGATCGAGGCCAACGCGTCGTAGCCATCGGTCCCGATCTCACCCGCGATCCGGCCCAGGTTGTTGTTGTCACCGTCCAGCACGAGGTAGGTCGGGGTCGAGGTCAGGCCGAAGGCGGTGGCGATGCTGCCCCCCTCGTCGTCCATGAGCGTCGGGATGGTCCATCCATCATCCTCCAGCCACTTGGACGGCGGATAGGTGCTGCCATCCCTCAACTGGTTGGTGAGGACCGTCACACCGTAGATGTCGACACCGTCGGGAAGCCCGCCGTCCTCGTACCACTGCTCGAGGATCGGGACCTCACGCTGGCAGTGAGGGCACCAGTGAGCCACCATCACGATGATCTTGGGCCGGCCGTCGGGCCCGATGGTGTACTCGTTCCCGTTCCAGTCCACCCCGGTCACGGTGGGGGCGGTGATTCCGATAGCCGGATCGGCGGCAGATGCATCGAAGAACGGGAGGTCGGCCCCTTCGACCGTCACCTCCCCGAAAGCGATGGCGTCGGCTCCGCCCCCCTCGTTGGCGATGGCTGCCGCCATCCAGACGATCAGGGCCAGACCGAGGATCCCTCCGCCGATCCAGTAGATCAGGCTTCGGTTCGACTCAGACTTGCCGGCCGGTCTCTTTGGGGATTGCTGTTTGGTTGACATAGAAACCCAGTAGGACAGTGATGAGGATAAACCCGGCCCCGGCCATAAACGGGATCGTGACGAAGCCGAAGATCTCGACGAACTTGTTCGAGCATGGGTTGTTCGGGTCACACGAGGTGCCCTCCAGCGTCGGGAACCATTGCACGAACACGTGGTAGACGGAGATGGCGAAGCCGATGACAGCAAGGGGCAAGGCGTAGTACTTCACCTGGAACTCTCGTCTGATGGCACCCACCAGGAGCACGACCGCCATCGGGTACATGGCGATTCGCTGGAACCAGCACAGCCGGCACGGTGGGAAGCCGATCACCTCCGAGTAGAAGAGCGATCCCAACGTCGCCACCAGGGCGACCAGCCAGGCGAGCCAGATGGCCCGGCCCTGGAGGATCCTCGCCGCATCCGGACCCTTGACCAGGCGGTAGACAGTCAACTCGACTGCAGCCAGCAACGAGACCAGGGCGAGGAGAGCTACGACATTGCTGTAGAAGAGGATTGAGTCGCTGGACATGAGTGTCTCGAGCTGATGACCATATCGGTGGTCGTGCTCATTCAACAACCTCGATTCAGTCAGGCGGCGTGAGCCACTTCCAGTCAGCCCCAAGGAGGCCGTCGGCTTCGGCTGGGCCCCACGAGCCCGGCTCGTATCCCACCACCGGGGGATGGGTGTCGAGGACGGGCTCGACGATTCGCCACGACTCCATGACACCGTCTTCGCGGGCGAACAGGGAGGCGTCGCCGCGAAGTGCGTCGCCGAGCAGCCGCTGATAGGCGTCGGTGCCGTGACCACTCGGGTGGCTGGAGAGCGTCGACAGATCGACACGGCGGCTCACCATGTCCGGACCGGGCTGTTTGGCTCTCATGGACAGGGTGATCCGGTCCTCCGGCTTGCTCTGGAAGACCAGTCGGTTGGGACCGGGGCTCATGTCTGCTCCGGCGAAGAGCATTCGCGGTGGGCGGTTGAACTCCACCACAGCCTCGGTCACGGTCTCGGCCAGGCCCTTGCCGGTCCTGATGATCCAGGGCACCCCGGCCCAGCGCCAGGAGTCGATCTGCGTGGTCGCGGCGAAGTATGTCTCTGTGTCCGAATCCGGGGTGACCCCGAGCTCGGCCCGGTAGCCGGCGTACTGGCCGCGTACCACGCTCTTGGGCTCGAATGGCTCAGCTGCCGACAGGACCTTGACCCGCTCGTCACGTAACGCCCGCGGCCTTCCCGATACCGGCGGTTCCATGGCCAGCAGGGCGACCAGCTCGAGCATGTGGTTCTGCACCACGTCACGCAAGGCCCCGACGGAGTCGTAGAAGCTCCCGCGCCCCTCCAC
>JBAVPF010000335.1:0-4514 GCA_049692815.1 Acidimicrobiia bacterium | reverse complement strand
CAGGTCAGGTGAGTAGACGGCGAGGTCGGCGAGCTGGGAAGGGTTCTCCATGGCGAGGAGCCGCTCGGACACACGTCCGAGGCCGCGATTCTCCAGCACGGCGGCGACGACGGCCCGATACTCGCCGACGAGCTCGTCGAGGGCGTCGTCGATCAGGTCGACCTCGGGTGACTCCTCGGCCTCGACCCACAACGCCCCGGCCTCGTCCACGGAGCCGGCGCCGACTCTGGCCCTCGATTCGCCGGACACGACGACGTTCCCGTCGTCGTCGCTCTGAACGGTGGCGATGGTCCCGACGGCCGCGTAGCGGCCGTGGAGACGGGGGACGATGAGGGTCTTCCCCCCGGCCCGGCGTGAGGCTTCGATGGCGATACGGCCCTCCTCACTCGAGACCTGGATGGTCACCGCCATGTGGGGGAAGACCACACCGTTGTGGAGGGGGAGGACGGGGAGGGTGAGTTGGGCTGTCTCTGGCATTTGGTTCCTGGTCGTGATCGGCTCGGGACTTTAAAACGGACTTGAGTTGGATGTTATTCCAAACTTGAGCCTAGGAGACGCAGGTTGCCTGAGGGCCTACGCAGAGGTGGGTGGCCTTGAATCAGATGTGAGGGGCCACCTCTTCGGCGAGATGTTGCATCAGCTCGACCTGTGCGTCGTACTCGAGCGTCGGGAAGTAGCTGCGGGCGACGAACTCCACCGGCACCCCGGCCGTCTCCCTCAACTCGCTCAGGTAGTCGACGATCTGCGAGCTGGTCCCGGCCACGGTGGCGCGGCCGCGGAGCCTCTCCATCCGTGAGTCGTCCAAGGGCGGGGCCGCTGGCGGCGGACCCGTTCTCGCCGTCGACGCCTCCATGTCCGAGTACTTCCACATCATCTGCCAGAGATGGTCTGTGTACCTGTCGTAAGCCGCCTGTTCGCTCTCTGCGGGCAGCATGACCGAGTAGTGGACTATCCGAAGCTCGGCCGGATCGCGGCCGATTGCGTCACACTCTTCGCGGATCCAGGCCAGCTGCTGAAGGAACTGCTCTCGTGGCACGTTGGCGAAGATCCCGTCGGCGAGCCGGGCGGCGCGCCGGATGGCCGCCTCGGCTCCGCCCCCGATCAGGATCGGTATGGGGTCGATAGGAACTGGGCGCACCGCCAGCTCCGGGAGGTCGTAGACGTCGCCGCTGTGGCGAAACGGGGCCCCTGCCCATGCCTGGGGCAGGATCTGGAGGATCTCCTCCATGGCCGCTCCACGTTTGCGAAGATCGGCTCCCAGCCCGGCGAACTCGGTCTCGCTCCACCCCAGCCCGAGCCCGAGGGCGAAGCGACCGCCGCTGAGCAGGCTCACGGTGGCGGCATCCTCGGCGAGACGGAGGGGATGATGGAGGGGTGCCAGCACGACTCCCGTGCAAATCTCGATGTTGGACGTGACGGCGGCGATGGCGGCGCTGACGACGGCGAGGGAAGGCATGTAGCCGTCGTCGACGAAATGGTGCTCAGTGGTCCAAATCGAGCTGAGGCCGAATCGTTCCGCCTCGACTGCGAGGCGGATGGTCTCGTCGTAGGCACGCGACCAATCGGTCTCACCGGGACGAAGTTGGGCGCTCAGCAGCCCGAATCCAAGACTCATGTTCTCTCCCGTATCTCACGTAGGGTGCTCTTCTGAGCGCCTGCGGCGTCGAAGTTGCCCGGCTCGAACCACTTGCGAAATGCCTCGTCGAGCAAAGGCCAGTCACGGTCAATGATGGCATACCAGGCCGTGTCGCGGTTGCGACCCTTGTAGTGGGTGGCTTGCCGGAACGTTCCCTCATAGGTGAAACCCAAACGCTCGGCCGCAACCCGGGACAGGACGTTGAGATCGTCGCACTTCCACTCGACACGCCGATACCCGATGTCGAAGGCATTGCGGATCATCAGGTAGAGCGCCTCTGTCGCCTCGGTCGTCCTCTGCAGTCGCGGTGACAGCACGATCGAGCCCACCTCGATGACGCCCTGCTCCGGCTTGATGCGGAGATAGCAGGCGAAGCCGAGCGGCCGACCGTCGACCACGAACGCGTAGGGAATGACGTTCGGGTAGTCGTCGAGGGCGTGTACGGCCTCCTCGAACTGGCTCAGGTCTTTGAACGGGCCGAAGGTCATGTAGGTCCAGATCGACTCGGGAGCCGGCTCGAGTTGATGGAAGAGCTCGGTCCCGTGGTCGGCCCAGCTGAGGGGGGTCACGGTTACCCGAGTACCTGCGATCTCACGGGGCTGAGGGTTTCCGGGGGGCGACCAGCCGGCGAGGTCGGGTCCGACAGGCTGACCGTGTCCGTTCGTTGCCATTGCGAGGGCCTGGTTACCACAGACTCGGCCCGGCGTCAGCTTCGCCTGGCGGCTAACGCTTCGCCATTGCCTACCGTCTGGTCTCGATGGTGGCGTCGCTTCGTCTCATGTCGGTGAACTTGCTGCACGAACATTGCGATGTGGCCCGCTTCTCCCAAGTGGTCGCAAACCTCTCACCGGAGGTCGTGGTCACCCAGGAGTTGGGGCATGGAGCGGCCGACGTCCTGGCGAGCTCCTACCCAAACCACCGCCTTCTCACCGCCAACGACTACACGGGGCGGGGGATTGCCACCGTCTTCGATGTCGACTTCGGCGACTTGGAGATGCCGGGGCGTCAGGGCACCACTGCAACACTTTCAATGGGGCAGCTCACCCTTGGTCTGGCCGGGGTCCACTTCCGCAATCCGGTCGACTTTCCGTGGTGGGCTACCGCCTCCGATCGCCGCAAGCAGGCGGACGAGCTATTGGAGTGGGTCGGCACGACCCCCGGTCCCGTGGTCGTCGCCGGTGACTTCAATGCCTCACCGGCCTGGCCCACATACAAACGCATGGCCGACGAGTTGGTCGACCTCATCGCCGAACACGCCTCGGCGACCGGTGTTCGGACACGGCCCACATGGGGCTGGCGTCCCGGTTGGCCGAGGGTGCTCCGTATCGATCATCTCTTCGGGCGGGGCGTCCGCGTCGACGACTACATGCTCGTGCCCATAGAGGGCAGCGACCACGCGGCGATCGTCGCCGACCTCCTGGTCGAACGAAGCGACACGTAGGTTTGCGGGGTGATGGTCAGCAACGCCGATCGGGTGGTGTTTCCCGAGGACGGGCTGACCAAGGGTGATGTCGCCGCCTACTACGAGATCGTCTCCGATGTCCTGCTGTGTTTCGTTGCCGACCGGGCGCTAACGGTCGAGCGGTATCCGAAGGGCATAGGTGACGAGGGGTTCATGCAGAAGAACGCCCCGGAGCATCTGACCGCCGAGACGATCGGCCGACACGAGGTCCCGAAAGACGGTGGCGGAACGACGGTCTACCCGGTGGTGAGAGATCGCGGGGGGATCCTCGCCTTCGCCAACCTGGGGGTGATCACCTTTCACGTACCGCCCTCGACGATCGAGGATCCGGGTCGTCCGGACTGGGTGATCTGGGATCTCGACCCTCCGGCTGGGCGCTTCGACCTGGCACGCGCAGCGGCATTGGCCCTCCAGGAGACACTGGAGAGCTTCGGCGTGACGACAGGTCTCATGACGTCGGGCTCGAATGGATATCACCTGCGCTCGAGGCTGGATGGCTCTGCCAAGGCCGAGACCGTCGCCGGGTTGGCGCGAGCCCTCGCCGCCTTGGCGGCGCACGACCATCCAAGCCTGCTGAGCCTTGCATTCAGGAAGAGCGAGCGTGAGGGTCGGGTGTTCGTCGACTGGCTCAGGAACGCGCCTTATTCGACCTCGGTATCACCGTGGTCGCTTCGGCCCCGTCCGGGGGCACCGGTGGCGACGCCGATCGCCTGGGCGGAGATCGAAGCCATCGATCCGAACACTGTCCGTCTGCGAGATGCTCCGGCCCGGCTGGAAGCGGATCCATGGGCCGGGCTGGAGCGACTGGAGATGGGTGCGTTGGCGCAGCCGGTCGAAGAGGCGTTGCGGGAGAACGGAATCGTCCTGCAGCCGTTCAATCGTTTCCGCTCCTGAGCCCAGCGGATTCGGGGGTCCTAGCCTTCCCCGGGTCATGTTGCTCGCTGACGTGGTAGCCGTCTCCGACGCCGTTTCTTCGACGTCTTCTCGATCGGAGAAGATCGCCTTGCTGGCCGGCATCCTCGGCAGGTTGACCGGAGAAGAAGTCCCGATCGCACTCGCCTACCTGTCGGGACGGCCGGCACAGCGTCGGTTGGGAGCCGGGTATGCGACGGTATTCGGAGTCGAAGTCGAGGCGGGTGACATCCCGGTCCTGCGACTTGTCGATGTCGAGAGGGCTTTCGAGGAGATGGCTGCAGCAGCGGGGCCCGGTTCGAAAGCCCGACGCGAGTCGGTACTCGCCGACCTGCTGGCGAGGGCGACCCCCGGCGAGCAGGCCTTCCTCCGTGGCTTGATACTGCGAAATCTGCGACAGGGAGCTCTCGAAGGGGTCATGGCCGAAGCGGTCGCCGAGGCTGTCGGCGCGTCACCCCAGCGGGTGCGTAGGGCGGCGATGCTCGAAGGCGACCTGGTCGCGGT
>JBAVPF010000334.1:0-1609 GCA_049692815.1 Acidimicrobiia bacterium | reverse complement strand
GGGGTATTCGTGGAGAAAGGCGTTGTATGCGTGCGGATCGGTGGTGAGAAGCAGGTCGAACTCGTATTGGCCGAGTGTGGCGATGTTCTGCTCGGCGAGCATCTCGAACAGGCCACTCTCACCGGCTCGGAGCATCGAGTCACCGTCGTGTCTCTCTTCTGCCCCGAGGATGGCGAAATCGACTCCCAGATGGGTGAGCACCCTGGCCAGAGCCTTGGAAGCATCGATGCCGCGGGGGTGATATGACGGGTAGTCGCTGACCCACCAGAGCACATCCACCTTGCGTCCCAACTCGGAGATGAGGGGGACCTCGACATCGAGATCTCGGGTCCATGCCGCCCGACGCTTGGCGTTCTTGCCCAGAGGGTTCCCGTAGCGGGCCGTCTTCTCGAACACGTCCTGCAGTTCTGCCGGCACGTTCCCGGCCAGCACTGCCTCCTTGCGCATCGCCGGGGCGATCTCCAGCATGTTGACCACTTTGGGGCACACCCGAAGGCAATTGGCACACGTCGTGCACAGCCAGAGGTCGGGATCGGCGAAGAGATCGACGCCGACCTGGAGCTTGCGGTACAGCTTGCGGGGCCCATAGCTGCCGACGTGGTCCACCGGGCACACCGCGATGCACTGGGCGCACTGGTAACACCAACCCATCGACTCGCCGCCGTCGAGCTCTGTCACCCGGTCGAGCTGGGTGATGTCGTAGTCGAAGATGGTCCGCTGCTCGAACATCCGGTTCCAGTGGCCGGAGATGTCCATCCCTTCGAGGGTGTACTCCTCCTTCTCGAGGACCGCTCCCGGGTCGACCTTGGGGCTAACTTCCTTGCTCACCGCTGCATGGCCTCCAGACGGTGCACACCGAGCAGCCGGCTGACCAGCTCTCCCAGCTCGGGGATGATCCGGTTGAACTCCTGGGTCATGCGCATGCGCAGGGTGGTGTACATGTAGATGGCATAGACCGAGGCGAGGAAGACGTCGGTGCCGAACACACCGTGCCCGGGTGGCCGGAAGCCGGCCGCTGCGCCAACCTCGTCGACGAAGGCCATGGCGAGACCAATTCGCTCGTAGGCCTCGGCTACGGACGCGGCCTCCAGATCGACCTCCTCCATCACGATGAGAGGCAAAGCCCCGGTCTCGCTGTCGGGGTTCCATATCCACCGGGTCCACAGCCAATAGGTGTTGGGGTTCCGAAAGTGAAGCAACTCCGAGCCGAGGTCGAATCCGGTCGTTTCGGGAAGACCACGACCCACCGACAGCAGGGTGGTGTGGAAGTCCTCGAGCCGCTCCCCAACGGGCACGCCGGCGAAAAGGAGATGATCGATGGCGCCGATGAGGCCCTCGAGACCCAGTGTGTTGAGGACCACCGCTGCCTTGCGTCGGGTTGAGAAGACCCAACGCAGCGTCTCGGTTGCCTCAGCCTCGCTCCAGTCGGCGAGCCGGTCACGTTCCAGGAGGTCCGAAAGTCGCTCGGACTTGTACTCGAGCTTGCCGGCAATGGCATCGAGCTGGGCCTCGCTGACCCGTTGCAGTGCGAGCTGGGTGAATTCCCGGGCGGTAGGGGTATCCACCACCTGGCCGGTGAGCACGGCGTCGCTGGTCAGACCGGCACCCC
>JBAVPF010000333.1:0-2001 GCA_049692815.1 Acidimicrobiia bacterium | reverse complement strand
ATTGCCACCCGAGCGCGATGAGCTCGCGCCCGGCCCGGGCGAGATCCCCGGCTACCCAGGCCAGCCATGCTGCCTCGGCGTCCGATCCCGGCGCCGGGCGGAGCCGGTATTGGGAGGGAGCCCGATGGGTCGGATCGACGTCGTACGAGGCGTACACCCACCTCGAGACCTCCCGATAGCCGAGCGAGACGACCTGGCTGCGGGCAGCGTCGTTGTGGGCTTCCGTGGTCAGGCGCACAACCCTCGCCCCTCTCGCCCCCGCCCATTCGATGCCGGCGTCGTTCAGCGTCCTGCCCAGGCCGCGTCGTCGGTGATCGGGATGGACTCGTGCCCCCTCCAGCCAGCCCTCAGTGGGGGAGAGCATCACGACGTGAACGAGGGCAATCGGGATGTCGTCGTCGTCCACGTGAACCAACACCTCCGATTCGGGGTCTCCGATCCAGATCGGGAGCCGCTCAGGTATGTAGTCACCCCAATGGAAGGTGTCGGTGGTCCATGGGGTGATGACCGCGACGTCCTCGACACGCGCCGGCCGGATCCCGGGCCACACGACTACATCCGATCCGGCACTTCGATGCCGATGAGCTCGAGGAGTTGCTCCAGAGTGCCTTCGGCCCACCTCGCGAGGCCGAGCCAGGACGCCTGTCGGTCCCGGTCGGGCTCGCTGAGGATGTGGCAACGGTCATAGAAGCGGTTCCAGGTCCCCGCCAGGGTGAAGGCGTACTCGGCGACGTGGTTGGGGGCGCGGAGGGCTATGGCCCTGTCGATCACCTCGGGAAAGCGAAGCAGCTCCAGCATGAGGGCTCGTTCGGCATCGTTGGCCGGGGCGATCATCTCCCCGGCCGCCAACCCCTGGCCGGCCGCCTTTCTCAGGATCGACCTGATGCGCACGGCGGCGTACTGCAGGTAGGGCCCTGTCTTGCCCTCGAACGAGCTGAAACGGTCCAGGTCGAAGACGTAGTCAGAGAGCCGGTTGTTGATCAGGTCGCCGAACTTGAGGGCGGCCACCCCTACCTGGGCCGCGATGCGATCCCTCTCCTCGCTGGGGTAGCCCTCAGCGATGTGAGCCTCGTCGATGCGGGCCCTCGCCGCCGTCTTGACCATCTCGATGACGTCGCCGAGACGCACGACACCCCCCTCGCGCGTCTTGAAGGGCTTCCCGTCGGGGCCGTTCATGGTGCCGAAGCCGATGTGCTCCATGATCACACCCTCGGGGGCGATCCCCGCCTTGCGGGCGGCGCGGAAGACCTGGGTGAAATGATCACCCTGACGACTGTCCACCACGTAGAGCATCAGGTCGACTCCGAGCACGTCGACACGCATCTGCACCGTCGCCAGGTCGGTGGTCGAGTAGAGGAAGCCGCCCGCCGAGGATCTCAGGATCAACGGCGGCCACTCCCGGTTGTCCCCTGGCTCATCAACACGAATCACCAACGCGCCATCGGACACTTCGGCCACCTCCTCGGCCTCGAGTCGCTCCACGAGAGGATTGAGCAGGTCGGAGACGTCGGACTCGCCGTACCAGAGGTCGAAGCTCACACCCAGGGTGCCGAAGTCGCCTCGCTGCGACTCTTGGGAGACCGACTTCATCCGTCTCCAGATGGCCATCGATTCCTCGTCGCCCTGTTGGAGGAGGACTGTGGCCTCCCGGGCCCGGTCGGCGAAACCCTCGTCGGTCTCGGCGCGTCGCGACGCCTCGGGGTAGATGCGTTGCAGATCGGCGAGGGTGATCGTCTCCGGATCGATGCCCTCCTCGCCGACTGCCGTTATCAGCAGGCCCATCTGAAAGCCCCAGTCGCCGAAGTGGGGGTCTCTGATGACGTCGTGACCGGCGAAGGCGAACAGACGTGCCAGCGAGTCGCCGATGATGGTTGCCCGCAGATGACCGACGTGCATCGCCTTGGCCACGTTCGGTCCCCCGTAGTCGACCAGCACCTTGAGCTCGGGGCCGGTGTGCCGGTATCCGAGCTGGCTGTCTGTGGTCGTCTCGTTGGCCCAGTC
>JBAVPF010000332.1:0-1598 GCA_049692815.1 Acidimicrobiia bacterium | reverse complement strand
GCATCGTCTTGCCGCCGCCGGGCGGACCGTGGAGGAAGAGGTGGTGCCCGCCGGCGGCCGCTATCTCCAGGGCGCGTCTCGCCACCGGCTGTCCCCGGATCTCGGCGAGGTCGTCGTTGGCGTCCTCCAGGTCGGATCTGCTGGGTTCGACACCCCTGACATCGTCGAGACCGTTGCGCAGTATCTCGACCGCCTCGGAGAGCGAGGCGACACCGTGAACCCTCGATCCCGGCACGGCGGCCACCTCACCGGCCATGGACCTGCCCACCAGGCACGGGATCCCGGTACGGGCAGACAGGACGGCGGCGCCGATCGTGCTCGGGCCACTTCGAACGCTGCCGTCCAATGCCAGCTCCCCCACCACCACCGCCCGGCCCGGTTGAGGGATCTCCTTGCTCGCCGCCAGGACGCCGAGGGCGATGGCGAGGTCGAAGTCGGTGCCCGACTTGGGCAGATGGGCAGGGGCCAGGTTCACGGTCACGGTCCTATTGGGGAATCGGATTCCGGAGGACATCACGGCGGCCCGGACCCTGTCCTTCGCCTCCCTGACGGCGGTGTCGGGAAGGCCACTCAGCTTGAACTGGTCCGATTGCCGGCCCACGTGCACCTGAACCTCGACCGGCCGGACATCTCCCCCGACGAGCGCCACCGAAGTAGTCGCTGCGTACATGTCACGAACGTACGGTCGGGACGACCCGGCTTCCAGGGGTTCGTCAGGGCCGGGGCTCAGCCTCCACTCATGCCCACCGAACCGGTGCGGCGCCCGTCTGCGTAGGCGACGAGGTCTCCGTCGAGCAGCGCGGCGCCGTTCACCCCACCGAAATACATGTGACGACGCTCGAAATGACGGACTTCGAAGCCGACGCTCGCCAGATCCAGTCCGGGCTCGGCGGCGATGCGAACTCCGAAGTCCCCGAACTCCGGATGAAGACGGGGGTGGTCGATCGCAGTGCCGAGATCGTCACCAACCGCCAGCCGCGCCAGGGTCGTCACCAGGGCGGTGGTGATCCGATCGGCGCCCGGAGATCCCAGGGCGACGACCGAGTCGGTGGAACGGGCGACGGTGGGAGCCATGTTGGAGATCATCCTCTCACCCGGGACGATCTCACCGGTGAGCAGCTCGAGCTCACCCATCGAGTTGTTCATCAGCATCCCGGTCCCGTCAGGCACGACACCCGACCCGTAGCCGGCGGAGAAGGAGGCGGCGACCGCACCACCGTCCTCGTCGACGGCGGCGACGCTCACCGTCGACGGCGACATCAGAGAACCGTCCCTTCTCTCTTCGAAGACCCGGGTGAGAGCCGCCGCCAGCTCGCCTTCGGAGGCATCTGCGGCCAGTTCCAATGCCCGTGCCACCCCAACTCCCCCGACGGCCGGCGCCGGATTCAGGTCGAGCTGCCACTCACCGCGTCTGGCCCTCATCGGGACCC
This sequence comes from Acidimicrobiia bacterium, assembly GCA_049692815.1. Classification (GTDB taxonomy): domain Bacteria; phylum Actinomycetota; class Acidimicrobiia; order Spongiisociales; family ZC4RG35; genus JANQRA01. The sequence continues at coordinate 168 of JBAVPF010000332.1, read as the reverse complement.
TGTCGACCGCCCGATAGGTCTCCATGTCCTCCATGGTCAGCTGGCCACCGCGCTCGGTGAGGTCATCGACGATGGCCCGCGCCACATCCCCGTTGTAGAAGTCCGAAGCCCCCTGCTCACCGAGATGGCGAAGCGTGTCCGCCAGACCGGGGAACACGATGGGAGCCC
>JBAVPF010000331.1:0-4585 GCA_049692815.1 Acidimicrobiia bacterium | reverse complement strand
CCGGCCCGGCTCTTGTAGGCCAGGCCGTGCTCGGCACAGAACCGCTGAGCCACGTCGGCGACGGCTGGCAGGTCGACTCCGTGCTCGATGCCCAATCCGTCGAGCAACCAGACCAGGTCTTCGGTGGCGACATTGCCGGACGCTCCTGGCGCATACGGGCAGCCACCGAGCCCGCCTGCCGACGAGTCCATCTTGTCGATGCCACGATTCAAGGCGACGACCGTGTTGGCAATGGCCTGTCCATAGGTGTCGTGGAAGTGGACTCCGACCTTGTCGACCGGGACACGGTTGAGAACCTCATCCAGCAAACGATCGACTTGAGCTGGAGTCGCCTTCCCGATCGTCTCTCCGAGGAACACCTCGTCGACTCCCCATTCCACGAGCGTCTCGGCGAGATGAGCCACCCAATCCGGGTCCTGTTCCCCCTCGTAAGGACAATGGGTTGCGGTGGATATATAGGCACGAAAGCGCATATCGAGGGGGCCGTCGAGAACGATCCGCCGGATCCGGTGCATCGACTCGTCAACCGAGGCATTGATGTTCTTTTCGGCAAATGCGTCTGAGGCAGCCGTGAGGACACCGACATCGGTGAGACCTGCCTCCACCGCCAACTCCAGGCCACGCATGTTGGGAACCAGGCCGATGAGACGTATCCCCTCTGCCGTCACGCCGGCGATGACCTCGGCGCCGTCGGCCATCTGCGGAACCCACTTCGGGCTGACGAACGAAACCGCGTCGAAGCTGGTGATGCCGGCAGCGGCCAGGTCGTCGATCAACCCGGACTTCGCAGCCGCGGGGATGTGGGCCCCGAGAGATTGGATGCCATCACGTGAAGAGGACTCCGTGACGGTGACCCGGTCGGGCAACTCACTCACGTTCGCGACGGTAGCGGTCGGTCACCCGGTTCGGTCCAGAAAGTCCTCGATCACACGGGTGTGCTCGGATCGTGCGCGTTCCTCGGTGATGTCCCGCCCCATGGCGACCCAGCTCGGCACCCAAATACCGATGTCCGGCATGGGACGACACAGACCGACTGCCTCCCAGTGACTCAGGTTCAGCAGCGGGTCACCGGTCACCTCGCGGTAGGTGGCGATGAAACGGTCGGCAACCTTGTCCATGCCCAGATACCTGATGTCCAGTGAGCAGTACGCGACGTCCATCTCCCGGTCGCTGGTGGCCGGGGTCTCCCAGTCCACCACCGCCTCCAGGTCGCCTTCGACCCAGAGAGTGTTTCCCGGCCAGAAGTCGGTGTGGCTGAACACCGGTTCGACCCCGACACTGCGCTGACCGAGCAGCACCCGACGACGGAGCAGATCCTCACCCAACGGATGCTCCAACACCAGTTCCGGGTGTTCGGAGATCCTTCGCTCGTCCTCCCCTGCACCGCGCGGAAACAACGCCCGATCGTCGTCGTCCAACTGCACGTCGTGAATCCGGGCCAGGACCCTGGCCAACTGCTCTGCCCACTCGAACGGATGCGATGGCGTCAGATCCGGTGCACCGTCGACATACGAGATGAGCATTGCCGGTTCCCCGAACACGCCGGAGGTGTCCACCCAGATGGGCGCCGGTGCGGGGATGTTCGCCTTTTGCATCAACTCGAGAGCGCGTGTCTCCCTCAGCGCTGCCGAGTCACCCTCGACATGGGACCACTCGCCGTAGCGACGCAACACCAGCCTGGTTCCATTGTCGACCAGGACGTCCATCGTGCAGCCCAGTCCTGCCTCTATTCGGTGAGACTGCGACAACGAGGCGGCGCCGATCGCGTCCCGAACGCGCTCCAATTGCTCTTCGGTTGGAAGGGGTGCGTACTGCATGAATCTTGGGTTTTGGACCTAGCAACTGCGGAATCTGCGAGCAGACCCCGACCAGGCCCGCCCACGGGGCCTGGAGCCCGCCTTCCTGGCGGGCCGTAGTGGAGGTGCGGGGAGTCGAACCCCGGTCCGCTGAGCCATTGGCGCCGGCATCTCCGAGCGCAGTCGTCAGCGAGCTTCGAGCACAGGGACCCTGACGACGAGTTTCCCTGCGTCTATCCGGAGTTGATCTTGACCGCACGGTCCCGAAATCCCGAGCGGAGCATCCCGCATTGCGACGCCCTGGCCTGACCGGGCGGGAGCCGGCCAGGAGGACGGGCTACTTAATTAGGCAGCCAGTGCGAAGTTATCTTCGGCACTTATTGGTTTTTCCGGTTTGTTGACGGGGCCCCGGAGACCCCGGCTCGCTTCCAACGCCTCAACACTCAACGTCGAAACCGTTTCACCCCCAATTGCTGGGTGAATTCCCATTCTAGAGGGCGTTCACGGCTGGCCCAACGTCGCCGTGGCTCTTTCCGGAGGCTGCAGGGACGATATTTCGTCCCTGCCGCATCAGGAACGGGATCGGCGGGTGGCGCGCTCCATCTCGCGGGCGTGCTCGCGGTCGCGGAGAGTCTGCCGCTTGTCGACGGTTGTCTTCCCCCGGGCCAAGGCCATCTCGACCTTGGCCTTGCCGTCCTTGAAATAGACACGGAGCGGGACCAGCGTCAGCCCCTTCTCCGCCAGCGACCCCGCTATCCGGTCGATCTCACGCCGATGGAGCAGCAGCTTTCTCTCCCTCTCCGGGTCGTGGCCACCATCGCGGGCGAAGTCGTATGGGCTGATGTGAGCTCCCACGAGGTAGGCCTCACCACCGCGAATGTCACCGTACGAGTCTTTCAGCTCGAGCTTGCCCTCACGCAGCGACTTGACCTCGGAGCCCAACAGGACCAGCCCTGCCTCGAACGTGTCCAGAACGGCGTAGTTCCGGCGCGCCCTCCGATTGGTGGCGACCACCCGCGTCGCCCCGGAAGTCTCCGGGCTCGCCATCGGCTCAGAAACCCGTAGGGACGTCGGGCCCGGTCCCCTCGGCGTCCCGCAGGTATCTGCTGAGACCCAACATCGAGCCCACTACGCCGGCCACAGCACCGAAGATCAGCAACAGCAGGCCCCTCTGGAAGAAGAACTGCTGGCTGACGTCAAACCTGAACAGGGCAAAGCCGGTCGTGGCCTGTGCGATGCTCGAAGCGCCGAGCCAGACGGCGAAAACGGCGAGTGCTGCGCCGACCAGACCCTCGATCAGGCCTTCCAGTAGGAACGGGACCCGGATGAACCAGTTGGAGGCGCCGACCAGCTTCATGATCGAGACCTCATCACGCCGCGAGTAGATGGCGAGTCGGATGGTGTTGGCGATCAACACCACGGCGGCGACTCCAAGCACGATGGACGCGGTGAGCAGTCCGACGTTTATCACAGAGGACAACTCTTGGAGCTGCTCGATCGATTCCGAGGCCACCGCCACCTGACGCACGACTCCGCTTTGTTGCTCGAGGCGGAACTTGACTGCCTGATGCAGGTTGATGTCCGTCAGCTCTATCCGTATCGAGGCGGGCAGGATCGTCGGATCGATGTCGAGCAACTCGTCCTGGCCGGCGAAGATCTGCTGGTACTCGTCCCAGGCATCCGCCTTGGTGAAATACCTGGCGTCCTTCACCTCGTCCCAGGACTGGACCTCGCCGAGCAGAGTCTGATGCGCGCCCGGAGGCACACCGTTGTCACCCTCGTCGTTGAGGAACACGATGATGTGGACGCCGTCCTGCCATGCGAGGGTGTTGACACGGAAGACCTCGTTGATGACGAGCGCCGTCAGGGCGACACCCAAGGAGATGAAAACGGTGACGATGGCCGCCACGACGATGAGGGCGTTGCGTCGGAGCGAGACCATTGCCTCCTTGAGGAGGAAGACGATCCGGCTCATGACTCCACCGCCTCGTAGCCGCCGGTCTCGTCGTCCCTGACGACCTTCCCGTCTTCGAGAGCGACCACTCTCCGCTTCATGGCGTCGACTATTGCGTGGTCGTGGGTTGCCATCACGATCGTCGTGCCGGTTCGGTTGATCCGATCCAGGAGGCGCATGATCCCCACCGAAGTCTTGGGGTCCAGGTTCCCGGTCGGCTCGTCACAGAGCATGATCGGCGGGCGATTCACGAAAGCGCGGGCAACAGAGACCCTTTGCTGCTCCCCACCCGACAGCTGACGCGGATACCGCCCTGCCTTGTCGGCGAGATCGACGAGGTCGAGAACTTGCTCCACTTGGGGACCGACCACCGATTGCGGGCGGCCGAGCACCTCGAGGGCGAACGAGACGTTCTCGGCAACCGTCTTGTTCGGCAGGAGCTTGTAGTCCTGAAAGACGGTCCCCACCGAGCGCCTCAGGTAGGGGATCTTCCACTTGGGAAGGGTCGTGATGTCCTTTCCGGCCACCCAGATCTTCCCGCGGGTCACGGGCTCGTCCCGCAGCATCAGCCTGATCAGCGTCGACTTGCCCGACCCGGACGCGCCCACGAGGAAGACAAACTCCCCTTTTTGGATGTCAAGGGAGACGTCGTTGGCGGCGACACTGCCGCCTTCGTAGACCTTGGTGACTTGATCGAGCCTGATCATGCTGAACGGGTAGAGAGTCCGCCAGTCGGGGTGATCCCACGGGCGGAATGATCGACGGTACCTCCCAGGGCGGGACTAGCTGGAATCACTCCCCGCCTCGTATTCGGAGCGTCTCCACCGGAGATAGG
>JBAVPF010000330.1:0-1609 GCA_049692815.1 Acidimicrobiia bacterium | reverse complement strand
ATGCGGAGCGTGGCCCGGCCCAGACCCAGATCTGCCAGGTGAGCCAGGGCCAGGTCCATCAGACGGGAAGCTGCGGCCTCACGTGCCTCGGTCAACAGCCGGCCCTGCTTGGCGACCGCACCTGTTGCCGAGGCCACGATGGTGTCGATCCGGTCGGCCTCGGCAGTGAGCTCCTCGAGCTGTGCGGCGCGTTCCGCGGTCTGCTCGCCGAAGGCGATCACGTCCTCCAAGGTCCGACCGTACTTCCGCTTCAGGTCGCCGATCGCGGTCAGCCGCTCCTCCAGCTCGCCGAGACGGTCCGGGTCCGACTCCAGAGTCTCGTGGGCCGCTCTCGTAGCACTGGCCAGCTCGGCCACGCCTGCGGCCAGTGCGTCACCCTCCCGGGACAGGTCGGCCAGACCCGGGTCCAACCCGACCGCCTTCCGCAGCCGGGCCACCACCTCGCCCACCGACTCCGACATGTCCGCCGCCAGCCGGTTGATCTCCGCCAGGTGGTCGCCGATCTCGGTGATGTTCCTCAGCCGCGAAGCCTCGCCCTCCAGCTCGTCGTCCAGACCTGAGGTGAGGCGTGCCGCCGCGATCTCGCCCGCCTGATACCGGGCCAGGTCCAGCTCTCTGGCCAGCTCGGTCTGGTCGCCGCCGAGCATCTCCTGGCGCCGTCTCGCCTCCCGCAGAGCCTCCCAGGCCTCCCCATAGGCCCTCTTCGCCTGCTTCCCCGTCTCGTCGAGCGTGTCGTCCAGCAATTCGAGGATCCGGGCCGGCCGGGCCAGGGCGACCTGGTCGTGTTGGCCGACCACCTCGACCACCGATCCGAGACGCTCGGAGAGGGTCGCCACCGAGACGATGGAGCCGTCGATGTAGCCGCGGCTGCGACCGTCACGGGGGATGACGCGGGTGGCCCCGACTTCACCGTCCTCGCGACCGAAGAGGGCATCCACGCGTGCCTCGCCCCCATGGGGGCCGACGGCGCCCGAATCGGACTTCGCCCCCAGGATGAGACGGACCCCGCCCAAGAGGAGGGTCTTGCCGGCGCCGGTCTCGCCGGTGATGACCGTGAGACCGGGCGAGGGGTCGATCGAGGCGTTGTCGAGGACACCGAGATTGTGGACCAGGAGGTGGAGGAGGGTCATTCCAGCCTGAACTTCTCCCGCACCAACCGGGGAAACCCGACAGAGCCGAAGGTGACGAAACGAACCGGCTTGGGGCCGGCCGAGATGTCGACGGTGCCCCCGTCGCCGAGATTTCCCAGCGCCGTCTTGTCCACGTTCACCCGCACCGGGCGGTCTCCCTGCACCGTGACCTCGATGTGGGAGTCGGCGGGGAGGACGATGGGACGGTCGAACAGCGAGTGGGCCGCCACCGGGGTGAGCACCAGCGCTCTCAGCTCGGGGTCGACCATCGGCCCCCCGGCGGAGAACGAATAGGCCGTCGAGCCGGTGGGGGTGGCGACTATGAGCCCGTCGGCGCGATACGTGGTGAGCAGGCTGCCATCGACCACCACCTGGAGACTGACCAGACGGGTGCTGTCGATCTTCTCCACGACAACGTCGTTCACCCCGTTCTGGCGACCGTTCCCGATGTCGGCTGAGACGGTCAGACGCTCGTCGAC
>JBAVPF010000329.1:0-18906 GCA_049692815.1 Acidimicrobiia bacterium | reverse complement strand
TCGCTACCTTGCCGCCGACCCTGCGTTCGTCGCGAAGGATGACGCACGAGCCGGCGTCGTCTCCGATCCCACCCTCGGTCATCCGGAGCTCACCGCATGGGCGATCTTGTCCAATGCGCTGTTCCTGCAACCGGCGATTCGCCTCGGAAACGAGGGGCGTCTCGCGGTCAACCATGAAGTCGAACCGGAAACGGTCATCGCTGCGCAGCTCGTGGCTGCAAACCCTTCCGATGAGCTGCGAGATCTGGTGGACGCATTGTGGAGCCGACTCGTGTCGCTCGCAGACCAGCGCCGAGCCCGGCTTGGTCTAGCCGATGCCTGACGGCTCCCCCGAATGGACCCGATAGACCGTTCCCCCATCCGGCCGTCTAAGGCGAGGCCGTCATGTCCTCTCCGGGTCGCGTTGAGGCTCTGGCTGCCAACTCGTGGGTGGAGGTCTCACCGAGACCACCGCTACTCCCCGGCCAGGTAGGACAACCCTTCGCCACCGGATGCCGTCAGCGTCAGCCGGTTCTCTTCGATGTCGACCCGGATGGTGCCCTCGAGCACCGAGACGACCTGGTTGTCCTGGCCGGCGAGGTCGGGGTCGCAATCAGGTCCCTGGGCCTCCAGGTCTGTGATCACCAGATCGGCCCCGGACACCCGATAGTGACCGGAGAGGAGACGACAGCCTGATCCGCCGAGCACCGACCCGTCTGTGAAGAACTCGAGTGTCGCCCGCTCGCCGGATACCGAGGAGACGGCGTCACCGCTGATGAGGCCTTCCAGCACCCAGACTGTGTTGGTCAGCTCGGCGTCGGGCACGGGCTGGAGCGCTTCGAACACCAGCCTGGTGTCGGGGCCTTCCAGTATCAGGCCTCCGTCGACGCTCACCGTCGTCACCAGGGTCAGTGCCCGGGCGTAGAGGGACTCGGCCACCATGGCCTCCTGGGGGAGGCAGGCCATCTCCGTCATGGCCAGATCACCAAAGCTGATCTTGGAGCCCGAGAGCTCGTAGCTGCCGCCGTACCCGTTGCAGGCGGCGGTGCCGCCCACCTCGTCCCCGTCGAAGGTGATCGTGACCGGGTGGGTTCCCAGGATCGGGATGTCCTCTCCTTCGACGGTCCCGCTGGTGAGTTGCCAGGAGCCCTCGACACTGTCGGCGAAATCGGAGCCGAGACAGGCGGTCGAGATGGCGGCCATGGCTATCAAGAGTGTGGCTCGTCTCATCGACCCTTGGACGCATTGGGGGAGCCGTGCGGTTTCATGGGGCAAGAGAGACGGCCGCGGCAAGGGCCACTCCCACCCATAGGTGGAGCCTGGCGGTCGCCTTGAGGGCTCGGATGAGAGCCGGGCCATCCGTCTTGACGTAGACGATGCGTGCCGGGACGGTCGCCAACGGGATCAGGAAACAGGCGAACAACGTCGAGACCGGCGTCCACCCGAGGGCGCCGAAGACCGCGATGGCGACGAAGGCGCCGTACACCAGCGTCACGAAGAAGAGTCTGGTGCGCTCTCTTCCCATGATCACGGCGAGGGTTCGCTTGCCGGCCGCCCCGTCGGTCTCGATGTCCCGGTAGTTGTTGACGACGAGGATGGCCGTCACCAGAAGGCCGACGGGGATCGCCAGGAGCCATGCCGAGAGGGGGGCGGTGGAGTCGTGGACGTAGCGGCTTCCCACCGTGGCCACCAGACCGAAGAAGACGAACACGAAGAACTCGCCGAGCCCGCGATAGCCGTAGGGAGCCGGCCCGCCCACATAGCCGAGCATGGCGATCACCGAGCACCCGCCGATCAGCAGTATCGGCCATCCCGCGATCACGGTCAGGAAGATCCCGGCCGTCGCCGCAACCGCGATGGTGATCCAGGTCGCGGTCCACATGCGGCGGGCGCTGATGACGCCGAGAGCGACCATGCGGGGTGGCCCCAACCGGTCCTCGGTGTCGGCCCCCCGTCGGGCATCCGATGCGTCATTGGCGAAGTTGGCCGCGATCTGAATGGCCAGGGCGCCGATCAGCGCCCAGACGAAGGCATCCCAGCGGAACACATCCTCTCCGTAGGCCAGGCCGCCACCGACCAGGACCGGCACCACGGCTGCAGGGAGGGTGTGCGGGCGCGCCGCCGTCTTCCAGGCCTGGAAGACGCTCAACGCCGTGAGCGGCCGCGCGAAGCGGCCATCAGTAGTGCCACGGGAAGTCCCGGAAGTCGGCTTCACGCTTCTCCAGGAACGAGTCCCGGCCCTCCTGGGCCTCTTCGGTCATGTACCCGAGCCTGGTGGCCTCACCGGCGAAGATCTGCTGGCCGACGAGCCCGTCGTCGATCATGTTGAAGGCAAACTTGAGCATGCGCTGCGACATCGGGCTCTTGGCCACGACCTCGCGAGCCCACTGAAGGGCGACCTTCTCCAGGTCGGCGTGGGGGACGACGGCGTTGACCATGCCCATCGCGTGGGCCTCGGCCGCCGAGTAGTCACGACCGAGGAAGAAGATCTCCCTGGCCCGCTTCTGGCCTACCTGGCGGGCCAGGTAGGCGGAGCCGTACCCGGCGTCGTATGAGGCGACGTCGGCGTCGGTCTGCTTGAAGACGGCGTGCTCAGCAGAGGCGAGGGTCATGTCGCAGATCACGTGGAGGCTGTGGCCCCCCCCGACAGCCCAGCCGGGCACCACGGCAATCACCACCTTGGGCATGAACCTGATGAGCCGTTGCACCTCGAGGATGTGGAGACGCCCGGTCCGGCCGGCGTCGGGGCCGTCGCCCCCCTGGTACTGGTAGCCGTCTCTGCCCCGTATTCGCTGGTCTCCCCCAGAGCAGAAGGCCCAGCCACCGTCCTTCGGGGAGGGCCCGTTGCCGGTGAGGAGGACACAGCCGACGTCGGTGCTCTGACGGGCATGGTCCAGTGCGGCGTAAAGCTCGTCGACCGTGTGCGGCCGGAAGGCGTTGCGCACCTCCGGCCGATCGAAGGCCACTCTCACCACCCCTGCCTTCTTGGCGCGGTGGTAGGTGATGTCGGTGAAGGCGAAGTCATCGACTTCGTCCCAGGCAGATGTGTCGAATATCTCAGAAACCACGAAACAGGAGGATAAGGGGCAGAATCGGGTCGTGATCGAATGGCTGCGCCGGGCCGAGCCCTCCCGTCCGTTTCTTCGCTTCGAGGGGACGGAGTGGAGCTATGGCGAGACGGTGGAAGAAGTGGAGCTTCGCGCCAGTGACGATGTCACCTTCGTCAAGCCGCGACTCGACCCGGATTCGGTCTTCGACATCCTCGCCGGGCTGTCCGGAGGCGTGCTCATCGTGGGCTCCCCTGGTGGCTTCGTCGGGGGAGGCGGGGGTTCGAGGCTGGTCGTCTACACCTCGGGAACCACCGGCGCCCCGAAAGGTGTTCGCCTGACGATGGCCAACCTGGAGGCGGCATCTCGCGCCTCCGCCCGGCATCTCGGTCATGGCGCCGACGACGACTGGTTGCTCGCCATGCCTCTCCACCACGTCGGCGGTCTGTCGATCCTCGTCCGCCAGGCCTTCACCGGGGGCTCGGTGACGATGTTGCCGGGTTTTGAGACGGAGTCATTCGTCGCCGCAATGCGCCGAAAAGTGACCATGGTGTCGGTCGTGCCGACGATGCTGCGACGAATCATCGGTCACGAACCGTTCGATGGCCTCCGGGCGGTTCTGGTGGGCGGCGGTCCCATCCCCGATGGGATATTGGAGGAGGCCGTGGCCGCCGGACTTCCGGTTCTACCCACGTATGGGTTGACCGAGACGTTCGGCCAGGTGGCCACGCTGCGCCCTGGGTCACCTGTGGAGCGGAAGGCACACCCTCTTCCTGGAGTCGAGCTGAGAATCGAGCCCGACGGTCGTATTGCGGTCCGTGGCGACCAGGTATCACCCGGATATGCGGGCGAGCCCGACCGGGAGGATTCATGGTTCGTCACCAGCGACCTCGGTTCGCTGGACGATGAGGGAGCCCTGAGAGTCCTGGGGCGGGCGGACGCCGTCATCGTGACCGGGGGGGAGAACGTGAGCCCGGAGCGGGTGGAGGCCGTCGCCACCGGATGCCCCGGGGTGGAGGAGGCAGTGGTCTTTGGTGTGCCCGACGACGAGTGGGGCCAGGTCGTCGCCTGCGTCTACATAGGAGAGGCGTCTGCGGTCGCCGTGGCAGACTGGGTGGCCGCCCGAGTTGCCGGCTATGCCGTCCCCAAACGATGGGCCCGCGTCGAGTCGATCCCACGCACCGGCATCGGCAAGCCCGACCGGGTGGCGGCGGCCAGGCTCCTCTAGGGCCAAAGCGGTCCGCTCACCTCGAAGTCGAGTGGCTCACCCCAGCGGTTCTGATACGACACGTCTTCGACAGGGTTCCTCTTGGCGACTCCCCATTTGCCCGACGGATAGCCGCAGGAGACGGCGGCGGCGAGCTGCCAGCCCTTGTCCGTGGGCACCCCGAGAAGCTCGAAGACCTCGGGGCCCTTGAACACCCCGAGGATCGTGGTCAGGCAGGTCCCCACTCCCTCACCTCGCGCGGCCAACATCGCGTTCCACACGGCTGGGTAGATGGAAGCCCCGGTCGGGTCGTTCCGGGTGAAGAAGAGGAGCCACGCCGGCACGCGCTCGAAGTTCTCTGCCAACCAGTCGGAGGATTTCATCACCCGCAGGGCCGACTCGTCGCCGGCTGCCTCGGCGGCCGCACGACGGCCCTTGTAGATGGTCGTGTGCAGCAAGGTGTAGGCCTCTCGATAGACCGGGCCCATCTTTTCCCGAACCTCGGGATCGTCGATCACGATCATCCGCCAGTTCTGGGCGTTGCTGCCCGATGGGGCACGGATCGCTGCGTCCAGTATCCGGGCCATCACATCGTCGGGTATGGGGTTCTCACCCACCCTTCGCATGGCACGGGTCGTGTACAGCGCTTCTGTCAAGTCCATGTCTCGAGGTTAGGGACGCCCCGTGAGGTTGCGCTCGGCTAGGCCTCCGCCGCGGCCGGAGCGGCAGCCAGGAAATCTCTGCGCTCCCGTCTCATCCCCCAAGCCCCGACCACCAGTGCAACAGCCATCACGACGCCGGCGATGACGAAGACCGTGTGAAGACCGGCGACCTGTGCCAGTGGGCTCGCGGCCGATGCCCCTTCGGCGGGCATATCGCCCCCCGATGCCGCCGCCACACCGGCTGCCCAAACCGACCCGAGAACGGCGATGCCGGAGATCTGGCCCAGCAATCGGGTCATGGTCAGTAGACCTCCACCGATCCCCATGTACTCCGGGGGGACCGATCCCATGATGGCGCTGTTGTTCGGAGAGTTGAAGATCCCGAGACCGATCCCGAGCGGTGCCGCCAGGAGGAGGTAGTGGGACGCCGTGGTGTCCACACTGAATGTGAGGAAGCCGAAGTAGGCGGCGGCGATGACCACCAGGCCGAGGAGAGTTATCCGCCTGACACCGAACCGATCTGACATCGTCCCGGCGATCGGTGACGTGAGCCCCATCATGAGTGGCGCCACGCCGAGAAGAAGTCCCACGGTGCCTACTTCGAACCCGAGCACACCCTCGAGGTAGAAGGGCAACAGGAAGAACGTGGCCGAGACGCACAGGAAGGCGAGGAAGCCACTGATGACGCTGACGGTCAGCATCGGGCTGCGAAACAGGCGGAGTTGGATCATCGGGGACTCCGTCCTCAACTCGACAAACACGAAGAAGGCAGCAGTCGCCAGCGAGACGGCGAAGGAGAGCAGGATCGGCGTCGAGGTGAATCCGGCGTCCTGACCCAGGGTCAGGGCCAGGGACAGTGAGAACAAGGAAACGCTCATGAGGATGGCCCCGATCAGATCGAAGCGCTGCCCCTGGATCGGCGGTGTGTCCGGCACGTACCGCATGGCCAGTATCAATCCGACGATGCCGACCGGGACGTTCACGAAGAATATGGCGCGCCAGTTGAACGACGAGATGAGGATCCCGCCGATCACAGGCCCGCTGATGATGCCGAGTGAGACCACGGTCCCGATCCAGCCCAGCGCCTTGCCCCGCTCCGTGGGTGGGAACGCCTCCACGAGGATTGCGGCGCCCAGGGCGAGGATCAGGACCGATCCGATGGCCTGGAGCACGCGGAACCCGATCAACCACGAGACCGTCGGCACCAGACCGCAGAGGACGGATGCGCAGGTGAACAGGATCAGCCCGACGATGAAGGGCCGCTTCTTGCCGACTACGTCTCCGAATCGCCCCATGCCGAGGGTGAGCGTGGCGATGGTCAGCAGGTAGCCCAGCGCCACCCACTGGATCACGTTGAACGAGGTGCTCAGCTCTTCGACGAGGGTCGGGAAGGCGACGTTCACGATCGACCCGTCGATCGTCGCCAGTGTCGTCGAGGCCGCGATTGCGGCCATGACGAGCCATTTCCGGCTGTAGTCCACTCCGCGCTGCTCAGAAGCTTTCGGGTTGCTCAAAGCCGGGGATGCTAACCCTCCCCGGTGCCGGGCCATTTCGGGGATTCCGGGTGTCAGCCCGTCTTCCGTGCGATGAGCACTCCCTCGCGCATCGGTGTGGCGACCGCGTCGAAATCCGGGTCGGCCGCGACGACGCGGTTGAAATCGTCGGTGCCGTGGCCCTGGTCGATCCAGCCGGCACCCGTCCCGTACACGTTGTCGGCCACAAGCAGGCTCCCCGGCTTCAGCATCGGCTTGAGGATCCGGAAGTACTCGACGTACTCCGACTTGCGCGCGTCGAGGAAGGCGAAGTCGACGCTCACCGGGCCGAAACGCTCGGCCAGCGTGGGAAGGACGTCGAGAGCGGCGCCCCGAACCAACTCGACCTTGTCGGCCACACCGGCCGTCACGAACTCGCGCTGTGCGAAGTCGGCGTGATGGTCGTCGAACTCGACCGTGACCAGGTGCCCGTCGTCAGCGAGCCCGCGGGCTATCCAGATCCCGGAATACCCGGCGAGCGTCCCCAACTCGATGGCGAGACGACCCTCGGTCATCGAGGTGAGGATCTTGAGGAGACGGCCCACGTCGGCCGTAACCGCGATCGCGGGGAGGCCTGCCTCGACGGCTCTGCCCATCAGTCCGGCGAGGTGCTCGTCGTAGCCGCCGAACACCTCGGCCGCGTAGTTGCCGATGTAGCTCCAGCGCTCGGGGGTCATGGGCATCGCGGGAGCGTATCTCAGTCTTCGATCGGGGGAGGCCGGCGAAGCCTCTTGGTTTCTCCCCTGGATCTCTTGGTGGCGAGACGCCTCCGCTTCGATGCGCGGGTGGGCGTCGTCTCCCTCCGCGGAGGCTCGTCCGCCAGAGCTTTCTCCAGCTTCTCTCTCATTCTGCGGCGGGCTATCGACCGGTTGCGAAACTGTGAGCGTGAATCGGCCGAAGACACCTCGACCAGGTTGCCGAGGCGCTCTGCCAGCCTGAGGCGAACCTCCTCGGGCAGAGAGGACGCAACGACGTCAAACCGAAGGCGGACGGCGGTGGCGCTCCGATTGGCGTGTTGGCCTCCGGGGCCACCGGAGGTCTCGAAGATCTCCTCGAGCTCCGCGGCGGGGATCGTGTAGGGGCCCACGTCGAGGTCGTCCACGTGCTCAGCGTAGGGGGCGAGGTATGGCGTGGCCCGGCTCGGGCGGCAGAATGGCCCAATCGACGAGGAGGATGCCCGTATGGATGCTGTGGAGTGGCTGCTGGAATCCGATCCGGCGATTCGGTGGCAGGTGCAGAGCCAACTGAGGGACGTTGGTCCAGAGGTGGCCCTCGCCGAACGACGACGCGTCGCAACCGAAGGTTGGGGGGCCCAACTCCTCGCCCTTCAGGATTCTCATGGCACGTGGGACGGCGGAACTTACCGGCCGGGTTGGGTCGATTCATCGAAGCCATTCTTCGATGCATGGACCGCGACACACTTCTCTCTGCAGCTTCTCAGAGAGTTTGGTGTCGAGCCGGACTCTCCCGAGGCGCGTCGCGCCGTATCGCTGGTGCGTGACAACGTCCTGTGGGACGCCAACGGTGGCCCCTACTTCGGAGGCGAGACCGAACCCTGCGTCAACGGGATTGCCCTGGCGACGGGGGCCTACTTCGGCCAGGACGTCGGGGCGATCGTCGATCGGCTCATTTCTGATCAACTCGACGACGGTGGCTGGAATTGCTGGGCCGAGTATGGAGCGACGGTCTCGTCGTTCCACACGACCATCTGTGTGCTCGAGGGTCTGCTCGAATGGGAGCGCACCGAGGCAGCGTCCAGTGCGGTGACCGAGGTCAGGAGGGCGGGGGAGGAGTACCTGCTCGAGCGGGGGTTGTTTCGGAGACGCGCCGATGGGGAGATCGTCGATCCCAGATTCACCATGTTCTCGAACCCCACGTATTGGTATTACGACCTGCTGCGGGGGCTGGACTACCTACGGTCGAGAGGCGGGGAAATGGACCCGAGGTGTGCCGAGGGGATCGCGCTGGTGCTCGGGAAGCGAGACGACGAGGGTCGGTGGCGTCTCGAGAACAGACACCAGGGAGCGACCCATTTCCGGCTGGATGGTGCGGAGGGAGCGCCCAGCCGCTGGATCACCCTACGGGCGCTGCGTGTCCTGAGATGGGCCGGTGCCGACTGACGGCGACCACGGTTCAGGTAGACGGCTTGGCGGGGAGTTTCGTACCGAAACTCCAACGTGAAGCGCCGACGGCGCTTCACGCCTCGTCGTAGTACTCGGTTCCGAGGTGGGTGATCAGCTCCTCACCCATCAGGTGACGAAGGTTGTTCTTCAGCTTGGTGAGCTGGATGAAGAGGTCGTTCTCCGGGTAGAGCCCGGGGGCGTGCTGCGGGCTCTTGAAATAGAAGGACAACCACTCCTGTATCCCGCTCTTGCCTGCCCGTGAGGCGAGATCCATGAATAGGGCGAGGTCGAGGACGATGGGGGCCGCCAGGATCGAGTCCTTGCACAGGAAGTCGATCTTGATCTGCATCGGATAGCCGAGCCATCCGAAGATGTCGATGTGGTCCCACCCCTCCTTGTCGTCCCCCTTCGGCGGGTAGTAGTTGATGCGGACCTTGTGATAGATGTCGCCGTAGAGGTCGGGGTACACGTCCGGCTGGAGGATGTGCTCCAGCACGCCGAGCTTGGAGACCTCCTTGGTGCGGAAGCTGTCCGGGTCGTCGAGGACCTCCCCGTCGCGGTTGCCCAGGATGTTGGTGGAGAACCAGCCGTTGATCCCGAGCATGCGGGCCTTCAGGCCGGGGGCGACCATCGTCTTCATCAGGGTCTGGCCCGTCTTGAAGTCCTTGCCGGCAATCGGCACTCGATTCTGCGTGGCCAGCTGCACCATCGCCGGGATGTCGACGGTGAGGTTCGGCGCCCCGTTTGCGAAGGGGACACCCATCGAGAGGCATGCATACGCGTAGATCTGTGACGGGGTTATCGCCTCGTGACCATCCTTCAAGCCTTGCTCGAAGGTGTCCAGGTCGAGATGGACGTCGGAGGGCTCCTCATAGGCCTCGGTGGAGCCGCACCAGACGGCGACCAGACGGTCGACGTCCTTTTCTGCCCGGAAGCGGTCGATGTCCTCCATCAGCTGCTCCGCCAGGGCCATGTGGTTGCTCGCGCTCTTCACCTGCTCGGTGTTTCCCAGGTTCTTGACCCAACGTGGGGAGAAGACCGCCGACATCGGCCTGACGGCGCGCAACTCCTCGCCAATGCCCTCGAGGTGACGGGCTTCCAGAACTCCGGCCTTCATGGCCGCGGTGTAAGCGTCGTCCGAGTAGGGGTCCCATCCGCCGAACTCCAGGTCGTCGAGCGTCGCAAGCGGGACGAACTCCTTGATCAGCGGGTTGCGATGCTCGTCTCTCTTGCCCAGACGTATGTGGGAGTTCTGGGTGAGTGACCCGGTGGGCTGGGCATATCCTTTGCGGGCGGCAAGGACACCGGCCACGAATGTCGTGGCCACGGCGCCCATACCCGGGGTGAGCACGCCGAGTTTCCCCTCGGCGGGTGGGATTGGTGTCGAGTCGGTCATGTTGTCTGTGACGCGCAACGTTATCGGACCTCGGCGTCCTAGGCTCGGCTCGGTGATGGATTCCCCGCCCGACGCCCTCGGTCCAAGTGTCGATGTGGCCCTCCTGGCGGACTCGATTCAGGCGGTCAGAGGCAAGTTGTTCGTCCTGGGCGGGGGATGGGACACGTTGTGGGTCACCCGGTTCCCCGCCCGTCACCCCAGCCTGGCCATCGGGCTCCGGCTGAGGGTGCCGGTCTCGTGGAACTCGGACAGGCTGCGTCTCGCCGTCGAGTTACAGGACGAAGATGGAAAGCCGCTCCTCCCCGCCCCTCTGGCGCATGACGTGAGATTGCCGGGGGAGACACCTCATCAACCGTCCGCGACCGACTACGGGGTCGTGCGGTCCTTCACCTTCAACAATCTCCGATTCGATCACGAGGGTGCCTATTCCTTCGTGATCCTGGTGGACGACGAGCCCGTCTCGAGACTCCGTTTCAGTGTTAGGGAGAGGCCCCAACGTCCCATCCCACCCGTCTGACCCACCACTCAGCGAGGTCGAGGTGTTGCGTAGCGTGAAGATGGGTATAGCCTCTTCCATTCTCTAGGGGCACCAGGTCAGCCCCACTCTCAACAAGACACAGGAGTTCTCTCTTGCATTCCCAAGCCAGGTCACGCCTGTTCGCGCTCGCCTTGGCGGTCGTGGTCGGCTCGACCGTCCTGCTCCAGAGTGCCGTGGCCGTCGCCAAGGTAAGTGAGCCACCCTTCGAAGTCATCTTCCCTCAGGAGCCATCGGTGACCACGTTCACCTCCAGCTTCGGCGACCGTCGGTCGGGTGGCAGACGTCATCACGGCAACGATCTCCTCGCTCCGAGGCTCACCGAGGTCTATGCCATCGCCGATGGGACCGTGTCCTATGTTGGCAGGAATCGTCTCTCCGGCCGGAACGTCAAGATCGAGCACGAGGACGGCTGGATGAGCATCTACATCCATCTCAACAACGATGATCCCGGCACGGACGACGGGGACGCGCCATGGACCTTGACCGTGGCGCCGGGAATCGAGGAGGGCATGCACGTGAAGGCGGGCCAGCTCATCGGTTGGGTTGGTGACTCGGGCAATGCCGAGACCACCACGCCCCACACCCATTTCGAGCTCCGCCACGAAGGCCAGCCGATCGACCCCTACGACATCCTCGTGAAGGCCCAGGAGAAGGCTCTGGAGCAGGAGGCCTGGCTTCAGGCTCGTCTGACGGCAGACGGACACGTGTATCTGATCGAGTGAGCCTGATCCCCGGTCAATGCAGCGAACCCGCCTCGTCCAGCTGGAATACGAGGCCGGGCACGTCGGGCCCGGAGGGATCCACCACCGCCACCTCTTCGACGGCGGTCTCGGGGTGTGGCCCGTCGGTGACCCAGATGACTCTCTTCACCGCCGAGCGGGCCACCGCGCCGGCCCAGCCGGCGAGTACCTGGTCGGCGTCGGAGGCGAACGAGCGCTCCCGGTCGTCGGTCGAGGCCTCGGCGATCAGCACGGCAGAGAAGCAGCGGGTGGCGGCGGCCTCCACATGGCTCTCGTCCGAGACGTCCCCGACGGCCACCTTGAACCCGGCACTCCTCATCTCAAGCCCTCGGTCGACGTCGGAGACGAATACCCGAATCTCCCGCTGAGAGTCGTAGAGACGTTTGGCGATGGCCTCACCCACCTCGGTGTCGGCGCCCACGATGATGACCGGCATCAGGCTGAACATAGTGAGCGATCTCCGTTGCGACGTTTTGCCCAACCACAGACAGCACGTAGGATTCCACTATCGGGATAGTGGAAATTCGCTCCGTGCGACACTTGTTGAAAACACCGAGGTGATTGCAAAGTGGCCACAGTCGACATTGATCTAGGCGGATACCAGCTGGGCTGGAGAGACGAGGTCGCCCTCGCCTTCGAGCCGAGGAAGGGCCTCGACGAGGACGTGATTCGAGACATGTCCGCCATGAAACGCGAGCCGGAGTGGATGCTCGAGTTCCGACTCCGCGCCTACGAGCGGTTCCTGCGCAAGCCCATCCCGCAATGGGGTGGCGGCGGGTTGCTCAACACCATCGACTTCGACGACATCTATTACTACGTCAAGCCGGAGGGCGAACAGGCCAAGGACTGGGACATGGTTCCCGAGTCCATCAAGGAGACCTACCGGAAGCTCGGGATCCCCGAGGCCGAGCGCAAGTACCTGGCCGGGGTCACGGCCCAGTACGAGTCTGAGGTCGTCTATCACCGGAATCGTGAGGACCTGGAGAAGCTGGGTGTCCTATTCACGGACATGGACACGGCTCTCCGTGAGTACCCGGAGATCGTCAAGGAGTACTTCGGGACCATCATCCCCCCCAACGACAACAAGTTCGCCGCGCTCAACTCGGCCGTCTGGTCGGGCGGCTCCTTCATCTACGTGCCACCGGGCGTGCATGTCGACCAACCGCTCCAGGCCTACTTCCGGATCAACTCCGAGAACATGGGACAGTTCGAGCGGACGCTGATCATCGTCGACGAGGACGCCTACGTTCACTACGTGGAGGGGTGCTCGGCTCCGGTCTACACCACGGACTCCTTGCACGCGGCGGTGGTGGAGATCGTCGTGAAGGAAGGGGGCCGCTGCCGATACACGACCATTCAGAACTGGTCCAACAACGTCTTCAACCTCGTCACCAAGCGCGCCGCCGCCTACCGCAACGCCACGATGGAGTGGGTGGACGGCAACCTGGGGTCACGGCTGACCATGAAGTACCCGGCCGTGTGGCTGATGGAGCCGGGAGCCCATGGCGAAGTGCTTTCGATCGCCTTCGCCGGTGAGGGCCAGCATCAGGATGCGGGAGCGAAGATGGTTCACGTCGCCCCCGACACGACGTCGACGATCGTCTCCAAGTCCATTTCCAAGGGTGGCGGGCGCGCCGGCTATCGCTGCCTTGTGAGGGTCGAGCCCGGTGCGGAGAACGCCAAGAGCTTCGTCCGTTGCGACGCATTGATCCTCGACGAGGCGAGCCGGTCCGACACATATCCCTACATGGAGATCGAGGAGAACGACGCCGAGATTGGGCACGAGGCGACGGTGTCGAAGGTCGGTGAGGATCAGCTCTTCTACCTGATGTCCCGTGGCCTGACCGAAGATCAGGCGACGTCGATGATCGTGGCCGGCTTCATCGAGCCCATCATCAAAGAGCTGCCGATGGAGTACGCGGTCGAGATGAACCGTCTCATCGAGTTGAACATGGCGGCCGCAGGCGCCGTAGGCTAGGCGGCTGCGCCGCCGGTACTGAGTACTAAGTACCTAGTACTGAGTACCGAGTACTCATACGTTGCTACGGCCCACCACGAACCCGAGGATCAGGCCACCGACTGCAGCCCACACCAAGGAGAACTCCTCGGAGCCGACGCCGTAGATCGGTGGCACACCCCCGAGGCTGAAGATGGCCGACAACGCCACACCGCCGATGATCCCGACGAGGAGTGTCCCGAAGAGATTGTCGGCCGATGCGAGGAAACCGCCGATGACCCCGGCGACGGCGCCAACGGCACCGGCAATCGCCAGTGCTTGCACGGTGGATGCGTCGACGAGCATGCGGTCAGCCTATTCCGGCTCGACTGCGCGCTCTAGGCAGAAATGACGTTTTCCGAGACGACGTCTGTGATCGGGAACTGGACGGAGCGTCCCGCGAGGCTGAACGGCTCGGTCAGAAACACCACGATTGTGGTGGGTCCCCGGCTCACGACGTGACCGGTGTAGGTGTGGAACCCTTCCCGGTCCTCGGTGATGAATGTGACAATCATTCGCTGATTCCGACTCATGCAATCGGCTCCTGGTTGCCGATTCCGTATAGGTCGAGCGTCCATACTTGCTCGAGATCGCGTAGTTCGGCGTCTTTTGTGAGGAGTCTCGCCTGGTGGCGTGAGGACCGTTGGATCCGATTCTGGATCGACTCTCCGGAACACCCGGGAGGCGGGCCTTCCCGGGTGTTTATTCGCCGATTACCCGGTCACACCTATCTTGGATGGTCAATGCGTCTACTGGTAGTAGAAGACGAGCCTGATCTCGCCGACGTGATAGCGCGGGGCCTCCGGCGGGACGGCCATGCGGTGGACGTGGCCAATCGGTCGATCGAGGCCGACATCAAGCTTCGCTCGGCCGGATACGACCTTATTGTCCTGGACTGGAACCTGCCCGACGGCTCGGGTCTCCAACTCTGCCGGGACCTGGTGTCGGGGGACCTGCCCACATTGGAGGGCGTGCGCCCCAGGATCCTCATGCTCACCGCCCGGGACGACGTGGAGGATCGTGTGGCCGGCCTCGACTCGGGAGCCGACGACTATCTGGTCAAGCCTTTCGCCTTCGCCGAGCTCTCGGCACGTGTCCGCACCCTTATCCGCCGTGACTCCGACAGTGATCCGGTTTTGGCCGTAGGGCCCCTCGAGCTGGACCCGGCCCGCTTCGTGGCCAAGCGAGACGGCGAGAAGCTCGACCTGACGGCCAAGGAGTTCGCCTTGCTCCACTTCTTCATGGCCAACGCCGGAGTCGTGATGGGCCAGGAGCACCTCCTGGAGCATGTCTGGGACGAGATGACCGATCCGATGACGAACGTTGTCCGGGTCACGGTCAGCAACCTCCGCAAGAAGCTCGGTGAGCCTCAGCTGATCACGACGGTGCCCGGGCGCGGCTACAAGCTGGAGGACGAGTGAGCCGCGTGATCAGCTGGCAGTCGATCCGCTTCCGTCTGTCTGTGCAGTACTCCGCGCTCGTGTTCGGCATAGGCGGTGCCCTTCTCGGCCTCGTGTATCTGGCCACCGAGCACGGGCTGACTTCTCAGACGATGATGACCCACCTGTGGGAGGGACGTCGCGTCGTCCTCGACTCGGGGCAGGTGTTCGTCCTTCCCCACTACGACGAGGCTGAGGTCCATGCCATCGAGTCGATCTACAACAAGGTCGTGCTCGACGAGGTTGCCCGCTTCATACTCATGGCGCTCGCACTGCTCTTCCTTCTCAGCATCATCGTGGGATGGATCATGTCGGGCCGTGTACTGAAGCCGGTGGGCGAGATCACCACCGTGGCCCAGGAGATCCAGGCCTCCGACTTGAGTCGTCGCATCGCCCTGGAGGGCCCCGACGACGAGCTCAAGCGGCTTGCCAACACGTTCGACGACATGCTGGAGAGGCTCGATGTGGCGTTCTCCACCCAGCGGCAATTCCTCGCCGACACCAGCCATGATCTGCGCACTCCTTTGACTGTGATCCGCTCCAACGTCGAACTGGTCGCCGGCGATCCTGATTCGACCACCGAGGACTGGCGTCAGGCGGGGACGGTGATCCAACGCAACGCCGAGCGCATGTCGGAGATGATCCAGGCCTTGCTGGCGACGGCGCGACTCCAGACGGGCAGGGCGCAGTCCGTGGTTCTCGACCTCTCCGAGCTCGTCGAGGCCAAGGTGGCTGACTTCACGCCACTGGCCGCGGGGAAGTCGGTCCGGATCGAAGGCCGTCCGGGGCACGTGATGGTCCAGGCAGTGGAGGTGGCCCTCGACCGTGCCCTGACCAACCTCGTCGACAACGCGGTCCGGGCGGCGCCATCCGGGAGCGCTGTGCAGGTCGCCAGCGGGAGCCAGTCGGGGTGGGCCTGGCTCGGTGTGCGCGACTCCGGTCCCGGCCTGGCAAAGGAGTCGGGTGGCCGTATCGGTCTCGGCCTTTCCATCGTCACTCAGATAGCCGAGGGGCATGGTGGCCGTTTGGCATCTTTCGACGGAGCCGACGGAGCAGGGACCACGATGGTCATCTGGCTTCCGACGGGCACCGAGGAGGATGGCCCTCCGGTCTCGTCGCCCTTTACCGATAGTTAATAGTTCACCTAGGGGCCTCTTAACGGTGTGTTCCTAGCCTGGCCCTCGGAGGTCACGATTTGACACAGGAACCCACCACCCAGGACCGGAAGCGGATGCCCGGGACGTTGATCGCCGTTCTCTTCTTCGGCGGCGTTGCCATGCTCGTGGCTGCGATCGCCTGGCTCGCCCCATCTGACGCGGGCGGAGCAACGGCAGTTGCCACCACCACCACAGTGGCCAACGGGACCGGGACCGCAGGATCGGTGAACGTGGTGGCCCCGGCGATCGTGGTGGGTGAGGAGCCGGTGGCGGATGCCGCCGAGGTGATTCTCCCTTCCGTGGTCGACATCACCACCGACCGGGGCTCAGGCTCGGGTGTCATCTATCAGAGTGACGGCCTCATAGTGACGGCGGCACACGTCGTCGACGGGGCCGAGTCCATATGGGTCCGTTTCGGCGACGGAGAACAGGTCAAGGCCAGTGTTCTCGGCACCGCCCCCGAAGTGGACATTGCGGTGGTCAAGGTCGATCGGACCGGTCTTCCCGCCGCCACGTTCAGCACTGCGAAGCCACGAGTCGGCCAGCTCGCGATCGCCGTAGGCAGCCCGTGGGGGCTGGAGTCGACGGTGACAGCAGGGATCATCTCTGCCGTGGATCAGGCCGAGTGCTCGACGCTATCGACCGGCAAGCCGACCTGCACGTCGCTGGTGCAGACCGACGCCGCCATCAACCCGGGCAACTCGGGTGGGGCACTGGTCGATCGCGACGGTCACGTCGTCGGAATCAACGTATCCATCATCAGCACTTCTGGAGCCAACGACGGGGTCGGCTTCGCCGTGCCGTCCGGCATCGTGACCGCATACGCGGACGCGATCGTGTCTGGCAAGCCTCTTCAGACTGCTTTCCTCGGAGTCCAGGCAGACAACGTCGGCACGGAAGGCCGGGCGGGCGCGGAGATCACCAACGTGGTCAGCGGCTCCGCTGCGGAAGATGCCGGGATACAAGTGGGTGACGTCATCATCTCGTTCGACGGCGTCCCCGTTCTCGGGTTCAACGACCTCGTGGCGCAAGTCCGTGCCCATCAGCCGGGCGAGACCGTCGATACCGTCGTCATCAGGGATGGCAACCAGGCGACCGTCTCGGTGACGCTCGGAGTCGACGAGGAGACCCTCGGCTGATACTCCTCCTTGCGAGCACGACGTGGCGCCAGGTGGCACGTCGTGCTCGCAAGTGGCACTAGTGTTCCCAACGCCCACCCGTGAGGTGGGTGCCCGAGGGTCAGCGAAAGTCGGTTGGAACCCGATGCTGTCCCGCAACTGTGAAGGCGCGTCCCGGCCCAGGCGGGGACGTCGCACGAGCCAGGTCGCCTGAGCCGCGGGCCACGAGAAAGTCTCGGATGAAGACGGAACCGTGGGCGCGGGGTCCACAGACACCTCTTCATCCTCCGAGATCGGAGGATGTTTTCATGAAGCGGATCACATTGCTTCTGGCAACGCTGCTCGCCCTGGCGGCGTGCACGGCGGGCGGGGCCACGGCTACGACGGCTCCGGTGACCACCACCGTCGCCCGGTCGACCACCTCTCAGGCCATCACCACCACCACCGGAGACCCCGGGTTCCCGGTGACCGTGAGTGCCGACAACGGGTCGGTGACCATCGAGGCTCGCCCGCAGGCGATCATCTCGCTGTCGGCGGTGGCGACCGAGATGTTCTTCGCCATCGGTGCCGGCCCACAAGTGGTTGCGGTCGACGATCAGTCCAACTTCCCGCCTGACGCTCCCGTCACCGACCTCTCCGGGTTCACTCCAAACATCGAAGCCATCCTCTCCTACCAACCCGACCTCGTCGTCATCACGTTCGACCCTGGTGACCTGGTCGCCTCCCTGGAGGCGGCCGGGATACCGGTGCTGTCCTACACGGCCGCCGCCACCATCGACGATGTCTACCGGCAGATCGACGCCCTCGGCCAGGCCACCGGGAATCAGGAGGAGGCGAGTGCGGTGAGCGCCGGGATCGAGAGCGGTCTGGCCGACGTGGTGGCAGGAACGGGGGGCGCGGGGGAGGGAGTGACCTACTACCACGAGATCGACAACACTCTCTACACGGTCACCTCGTCGACGTTCTTCGGCGAGATCTACGGTCTCTTCGGGATGGTCAACATCGCCGATGCAGCCGATGAGGACGGCTCGGCGTTCGGCTACCCGCAGCTTTCGTCCGAGTACATAGTGGCCGACGACCCGGACATCATCTTCCTCGCCGACGTCCTCTATGGGGAGTCGGCCGAGACCGTTGCCGAACGTCCCGGGTGGGCGGTCATGACGGCCGTCCAAAACGGAGACATCGTCGAGCTCGACTCGGACGTCGCGTCCCGATGGGGCCCCAGGATCGTCGACCTGGCCCGGGACATCGCCGCCGCCCTGGAGACACACGGCGCAGGTTGAGAGCCTCACCCACGACCGTGGAGGCGAGACCGGCGCGTTTGAGCTGGGCTCCCGTCCTGTTCGGCGTTGTCACCGTGGTCGGCGCATGTCTGCTCGGCCTCTCCGTCGGCGCCGCCGGGCTCGATGCCGGCTCGGTGCTTCGGGCACTGCTGGATCTGCTACCCGGCGTGGACATCGACAGCGGGCTGACGGCTGTCGAGAGAAGCATCCTCTTCGACATCCGGGCCCCCAGGGTCGTGCTGGGCGGGATGGTGGGGGCCGTCCTGGCGGTGGCGGGGGCCTCCTATCAGGGCGTGTTCAGGAACGCATTGGCCGATCCCTATCTGCTGGGTGTCGCCGCCGGTGCCGGCCTGGGAGCGACCGCGGCGGTGTCCCTTGGTGGAGAGACCTCCCTGCTGACGATCTTCGCCTTCTTTGGCGGGTTGGGAGCGGTGGCCCTCACATATGCCCTGGGACGGACCGTGGGCGGCCGCTCGGCGACTTCGCTCATCCTGGCCGGAGTGGCGGTCGCTGCCTTCGCCACAGCGATTCAGACATATGTGCTGCAACGCAATGTCGAGACCTTGCGTGAGGTGTACTCGTGGATACTGGGGAGGCTGGTGACTGTCGGATGGGGCGAAGTCCGAGGTCTTGCCCCCTACGCCATCGTCGCCACGCTGGCCCTGGTGGCCTGTCGTCGTCTCCTCGAC
>JBAVPF010000328.1:0-3534 GCA_049692815.1 Acidimicrobiia bacterium | reverse complement strand
ACGATCGTCGTCTCGGGTGGCCGCGGGATCGGCAGCGCCGAGGCATTCGACCCCCTCGTCGACGAGCTCGCGAAGCTCCTCAACGGCGCGAGCGGTGCGTCGCGTGCCATCGTCGACGCCGGATGGGTGCCGTACTCGAAACAGGTAGGTCAGACGGGGAAGACCGTCAAACCGGACGTCTACATCGCCTGTGGCATATCAGGAGCAATGCAGCATCTGGTCGGCATGAAGGACTCGGGAACCATCATCGCCATCAACAAGGACCCCGACGCCCCCATCTTCTCGGTGGCCGACCTGGGGATCGTCGGTGACGTCCACAAGGTGCTACCGCAGCTGATCGAGGCTCTGCAGAACCGCTGAACCCATTCTGTGAACGTTGGGTACGCGTCACGAGTAGCCAGCGTTCACAGAATGGTTCGAACGACGTCTCCCGCCTAGTCGCCGACCTCGGCAACCTCGAGGATGACCTCGCTGGGTTGGTCGACGTCGCCATGTGGCTCGACGACCCAGAATTCGCCCAACACCGCCGGGTCCTCCAGCAGCTTCCCTGCGATCGGGCTCGAGGTACGGTCGTAATGCTCTTCCAGCAGCGAGACCAGAACCTCGACCTCGATCGACGACGGCCGACGCGCATCCGGTGCCGTCTCGGCGAGACGTGCCTTGAACTTCAGGTCGGGATCCCAGACCATGGCCACGCCACCGGTCATGCCGGCGGCGAAATTGCGGCCTACGTCTCCCAGGACGACGACCGTGCCCCCGGTCATGTACTCGCAGCCGTGGTCCGAGCAGCCTTCGACGACGGCGATGGCGCCCGAGTTGCGAACGGCAAACCGTTGCCCGGCCCTGCCGGCGAGGAAGACACGGCCCCCGGTGGCGCCATAGAGCACGGCGTTGCCGGCCGCCTGTGGCACCCCTCCTGCCCGGGCCGGTGCCACAGAGACCACACCCCCTGCCATGCCCTTGGCCACGTAGTCGTTGGCCGGGCCCCTCAAGTCGAGGCTCACTCCGTTGCACAACCAGGCACCGAGACTCTGCCCGGCCGTCCCGTTGAGGCGGATCTTGACCGTCCCCTCCGGCAGCCCCTCGTCGCCATAGATGGCGGCGATGTCACCGGAGAGCCGGGCGCCCACCGTGCGATCGGTGTTCTCGATCGGGTAGATCAGCTCCACCGGCCCTTCGCCGTGGACGGCGCCGGCGGCGTCGGTCGTGATCCGCTCGGACAACCTCGAAGCGGGTGTTGGCTTGTACCCACCGTGACGACGTCTCCCCTGCGCTCTGACCAGGAAGGCGGCCAGGTCTCGGGTGAGGGAGTGGCCGGTGTCCATGGGGCGGAGCAGGTCGGCGCATCCGATGATCTCGTCCATGGTCCGAGCACCGAGCGAGGCGAGATGGTGTCGCACCTCCTCGGCGAGATGACGGAAGAGGATGATGACCTGGTCGACCGACCCCGAGTACTTGGCTCGCAACTCCAGGTCCTGGGTGGCAATGCCCACCGGACAGGTGTTGAGGTGGCACTGTCGCACCATCTTGCAGCCCAGGGCGAGAAGTGGAAGGGTTCCGAAGCCGAATCTCTCCGCGCCGAAGAGGGCTGCGACCACGACATCCCGGCCTGTGCGGAGGCCACCGTCGGTCTCCAGGATCACCTTGGACCGCATGCCCTTGGCCACGAGGGCCTGATGTGCCTCGGCGACACCCAGCTCCCAGGGAGAGCCGGCATGCTTGATCGAGACGAGCGGTGAGGCCCCGGTGCCACCCTCCGAGCCCGAGACGGTGATGACGTCGGCGTCGGCCTTCGCCACGCCAACCGCGATCGTGCCCACACCTGGCTCGCTCACCAGCTTCACGGACACCCGCACCGAGGGCTTGAACGCCTTGAGGTCGTAGATGAGCTGGGCCAGGTCCTCGATCGAGTAGATGTCGTGATGGGGTGGCGGGGAGATGAGTGTCACCCCCGGCTCGGTGTGGCGGAGGCGGGCGATCTCGGCCGAGACCTTGTGCCCGGGGAGCTGACCGCCTTCCCCCGGCTTTGAGCCCTGTGCCATCTTGATCTGAAGCTCTTCGGCCGAATTGAGGTATGCCGGGGTCACGCCGAACCGTCCCGAGGCCACCTGCTTGATCCCCGAGTTGCGCGCTGTGCCGTATCGAGCGGGGTCCTCCCCGCCCTCACCTGAGTTGGAGAGCCCGCCGATGGTGTTCATCGCCTCGGCGAGCGTCTCGTGGGCCTCTTTCGACAGTGCTCCGAGCGACATCGCCGCGGTGACGAAGCGTCGCATGATCCTTTCCGCGGATTCCACCTCGTCGATCGGGACGGGCTCGACGTCGACGAAGGTCAGGAGATCCCTGACCAGCGCGGGCTGCCGGTCTCCGATGGTGGACAGGTAGTTCCGCCATGCCTCGGTCTCACCGGAGCGCACCGACTTCTGCAGGTCGAGCACGATCTTCGGGCCCGTGATGTGGAATTCCTCCCCGCGCCGGTGCTTGTAGAAGCCTCCGGCCATGGCCTCTCCGGCGTGATAGGCCGAATGCGAGGCCAGCGTCTGGTTTCCCAGCTGCTCGAAGCCGATTCCGCGGAGACGTCTCGGGGCGTTCCTGAAGGCGAAGTGACAAACCTGCTCGGAGAGACCGACGACCTCGAACAGCTCCGAGCCTCGGTAGGCCGACAGGGTGCAGATGCCCATCTTGGACATGATCTTGAGGAGACCGGTCTCCAGCGCCGTCCTGTAGTTCTCCTGGGCGGTGACCGGATCGACCTCGATCATCCCCGACTTGGCCAGGTCGATTATCTGGTCGATGGCCAGATAGGGGTTGACCGCGGACGCCCCGAAACCGATCAATGCGGCGATGTCGTGGGCATCCCGGGGCTCACCGGACACGACGACAAGCGACACGTCGCCCCGCACTCCCTCGTCTATGAGACGGTGATGGACGGCTCCGACGGCGAGAAGGACCGGCACCGGAGCATCGGCCGCGCTCGTCTCCCTGTCCGAAAGCACCAGGATCGACGCTCCGAGACGCACCGCGTCCGTCGCCTCCGAGCAGATCTCATCCAATCTCCTCTGCAGACCCCAGGCCCCGGCCGAACGGGGCCAGGTGGCGGCGATCCAATGTGAGAAAAAGCGGCGATCACCGGAACGGACGACCGCCTCCAACTCGGCGTCGGACAGGATCGGGCTTGCCAGGTCGATCAGATGCGCCTGGGAAGGGGCATCCTCGAGGATCGGCCCCCGGCGCCCCAGCTGGATGCGGAGCGACATGACCAGCTTCTCCCGGATCGGGTCCATGGGCGGATTGGTGACCTGGGCGAACATCTGATGGCAGTAGCGGGTGAGACGACGCGGCCTCTCTGCCAGCACGGCCAGACCCGTGTCGTCGCCCATCGACCCGGTGGGAGTGGTGCCCCTGGCCATCGGGGCGAGGATCAGCCTCCGCTCCTCGGCGGTGTAGCCGAAGACACGGGTCAAGGCTCCTGCATCGAACCGATCGTCGTTCTCCGAGTCGAAGGGGGCGTGGATGGGCAGCGACTCGGTGTTGACC
>JBAVPF010000327.1:0-6986 GCA_049692815.1 Acidimicrobiia bacterium | reverse complement strand
GTCCGATGGTTGGCGTTTCTTCAGCCTATGGGAGCATCCGGACGACTTGTGGGAGGGCGATTGCGACTCAGAACTGGACTAGCCGTGGTTGTCATCTTGGTGCTATTGGCATCTCCAGCGAGGGCGTTGGAATTTCGCTCATGCTGGGTAGCGGTTGAACCCCACCCGGTCTATGGCACAGAGAGTCAGGTCACCCGTTGTCGAATCGTCGGTGGTGACACGGTTGACTACGCCTCCGACAACGATGTGCCCGACGTTCTCTACCCCAACATGGGCACCGACGTCACCGGGCAGTGCTGGTACCTGACGTCGGCCGTAACCCAGTACGTGATCATCACCCGGTACGCCGACGGCAGCGCCGAGATGGGCTATGACACCGACCCCGGCAACCCCGGATCGATCATCGCCATAGGGCCCGTGGTACCACGATGTACCTCCGAGCCGACACCCGAGGTCGACCCCTCCGCCCAGGCGTGGGATTACGTCATGTCCTACATCCATGCCCCACCGGTACCGAGACTCAGCCCCGGCCCCGGTGACGGGATCACCGGTATGCCGACTTTCGTCGGCCTGGCGGTGCCACCCGAGCACGACGCCACGCTCGCCAGCGGCTCGAGCACGCTCGAGGTGGAGATCGCAGTGGATGCGGTCGTCATCTCCTGGGGCGACGGGCTCGCCGACACCTACCCTCCGATCGAGGCCATCCTCGCCGGATACCCCCTCGGCGCCGCCTCCCACGTCTACGAGACAAAGACCGGGGAAATCGCCTCTATCACCGTCGAGTTCGACTGGACGGCCCGTTGGCGGGTCGACGGTGGCGCATGGACGGCCCTCCCGGTGCCCAACACCTCGACGTCCATCAACTATCCGGTTGCCGAGGTGGTGTCACGGCTCAGGCGCTGACAGGGGTCACAACCTCGCTCATCTTCAAGCCGAAACGGGCCGGGAGTATCCAAAACGCCGCCACGAGCGTTTACGTATCCGAGGCCGGCGGGATGGATGCGCAACCTGAGGGGGTAGCACAAAGTGAAGAAGAGACGGACGGCGGTGGTTCTGACCACGATGATCGGGCTACTCGCCATATCGGGTCTGGCCATGGCCAGCTCACAATCCGGTGAAAAAGACGACGGCGTGCTCAACTTCGCCGCCGACTCGGGACCGGACGGAGATTTCCTGTTCTGGAATATCACGTCCCTCGAATTCGGGGATGACGACTTCAACGCTCTCTACGAATCGTGTGCCCTGGAGGGTCAAGGCCCCTTCCAGTACACGTGGGACGGTGAGGTCCTCCAACTGGACGGCTACACCGAAGACGGAACATGTGGCGCGTTTCAGGGCGGGGACGTGACAGCGGACGGGCACCCGTTGAACCACGGCGCCTTCATGAGCGCGTTCAACTCCTGGTATGAGGGCCCGGGACGGGGATGCATCGTTCGCCATCTCGCCCAGTCGGACCTCGGCAAGACCACCGACACCACGGCGAGTGAGATCGACTTCGAGTCGGCAGCAGTCGACTGTCAGCACGGCAACGGGTCCGTCGAGCACCCGGCACAGAAGGGCTCGGACACATCGTCTCCGGGCAAAGCCAGGTGGGGTGAGGACAAGCCGGGACGGTCCGGCGACGCACCCGGACACAACAAGTAGGACAGAGATTCCCCAGTGAGAGGGCGGGCGTTTCGACGCCTGCCCTCTCCGTCAAGCGGCCCACTCCCCTTTCACCGATTTCGAAAAATGCGTTGAGGTAGGTTTCATCGCCTGTCGATCGGGTAAGCGGGCACCAGATCGATGCGGTGAGCGGGCGCCGCGACGAGAGCAAACCGAGTTGAACCCATTGTCCCCCACACCCGCTACGCAGAGTGGTGACCCGGGCCAGGCCCACTGGCCCCCGACGCCATGACACACCCCCGCATCCTTGCCGCCTTCGTCGTGATCCTGACGCTTCTCGGCGTCACCGCGTTCGCGGCGACCCTCGAGCCGCCCGAAGAGACGGCTCCGGTCGTGGTCGCGCCGCCGACGACCACCACTACAGCGCCCGACTTCGAGGTCCTGGTCGAATCGAATTCGCTCGACCCATTCGCCGAAGCGGAATCCGATCTGACGGACGAGGCGATCTACAGGTCGACGTCGACCACGACCAGCACCACGACCACGACTACGACCACGGCCCCACCGGCCACCACCGCCACGACCGCGGCCAGCAGTGGCAAGGCAAAGTCCAGCCCGACCACGAGCCCGCCGACCACGAAGGCGAGCGCGCAAGCCGGCTACCTGTCCAGCGCCGAGTCCGATTTTGCCTCCAAGATCAACTCGTATCGAAGCGCCAACGGCATGGCTTCACTCAAGAGGGACTCGTCGCTGAACTCCTATGCCCGCTCATGGGCCAAGAAGATGGGGCAGAGCGGCAACCTGTCACATTCCAACATCGCATCACTTCTCCCACCCTGGAGCTCCGCCGGTGAGAACGTGGGAACGGGAGGCTCGGTGAAGGCGATATTCGGAGCCCTCGAGTCGAGCTCGGGGCACCGTGCCAACATGCTCGGCGACTTCACCCATTTCGGTGTTGGAGTCTGGCGTGACGGAAGCGGCGTCCTCTGGACCGCCCACGTCTTCACCAGATGACCGAGGCCATCGACACTTAGAATCGACCGATGGCGGAGATGAAGACGACTCCCAACGACGGCGACGTCAACGCCTTCCTCGAAGGGGTCGAGAACGAACGTCGTCGCCGCGACGCAATCGCCGTCTGCTCTCTCATGGCCGAGATCACCGGCGAGAATCCCCGGATGTGGGGCGACTCGATCGTCGGGTTCGGCTCATATCGATACCGTCCGCGATCGGCAGGCGCCGACCGGGAATGGTTCAAGACGGGGTTCTCACCGAGAAAGCAGTCGTTGACCCTCTACATCATGGATGGCTTCGCCGAGTACGACGAGCTCTTGTCACGGCTGGGGCCACACAGCACCGGGCGCGCTTGTCTGTACATCAGGGACCTGGAGAAGGTCGACGGTGCGATCCTGAAGCGGCTCATCCGGCAATCGGTGCAGCACGTCGAGCAACGAACCACAGGCTGAGTCATTGACATGTGAGTATTTACTCACATATAGTCAACCCCATGGACGAGGTGTTCAAGGCGATCAACGACCCCAGCCGGAGACTCCTGCTCGACAACTTGTACGAGCGTGACGGTCAGACGCTGGGCGAGTTGTGCGCCTACCTTCCCGAGATGACTCGATTTGGCGTCATGAGCCACCTCAAGATCCTCGAGGAGGCGGAGCTGGTGACGACCCGCAAACAGGGTCGGCAGAAGTTTCACTATCTGAACCCCGTCCCCATCAGGCTGGTCCATGATCGCTGGATCAGCAGGTACGCCGAGCCGCGGGTCGGAGCGATCGCCGACATCAAGGCTCGACTGGAGACAGGAGAGCACACGATGGACAAGCCGGTCCACATCTACAAGTCCTACATCCGCGGCTCGATCGAGGCAGTGTGGGACGCAATCACCAACCCGGAGAAGACGGTTCAGTACTTCTACGGGACCGAAGTCGAATCCGATTGGGAGGTCGGGTCACCCCTCAACTACCGATATCCCGACGGGACGCTGGCATCGGACGGAGAGATCCTGGCCATCGACCCCCCGAAGCGGCTCGAATTCACCTTCCGGGCACTGTGGGACGAGAAGCTCACCGCCGAGGGCCCTGCCCGCGAAGTCTGGGAGTTGGCCGAGATCAACGGCATGGTCGAGCTGAAGTTGGAGATCTACGAGATCGGCCCGTTGTCCCTGGAGGACTTCTCCGGCGGTTACCCCTACATCGTCGCCGGGTTGAAGAGCCTGGTGGAGACAGGCGAGGCCCTGCCCCCACAATCGTGATACAAGCCTGACGCTCTGGCGATCGTCATCGGCCGCCGGAGCGTCTGGTTGGTCACTGGACGCAGAACCAGTTCCCCTCTGGGTCGTGCATCTCGATCCACCGCTCGCCGGCCATACCTGTGGCCTCGCGATGAAACGTCGCACCGAGTGCCTCGAGACCGGCCCGCTGCTCGTCCAGACGGGCCCGGCGCTCATCGTCGGTCAGATCAACTCCCATGCCACCCACGGCATTCACGTCGAGGTGGATTCTCTGGTTCGGCGCACCACCGTCCCAACGCTCGAACAGGATTCTCGGGCCGCTACCCGTCGGGTCGATGACCGCGGAGATGTCGTTGCGTTTCTCAATGGGGATGCCGACATGGTCGGCGAAAGCGTCCCAGTCGTCGAACCCCGCTGGAGGTGGTTGGGGGATGTAGTCGAGAGCAGCCGCCCAGAACTCGGTCATGCGAGCAGGGTCGTCACAGGCAAACACGATCTGGAGGGAGTGGGCCATGCCCGAACCCTACGCCGCCTTTCTGTGGGCGCCGGACGCCACATTTGGCCTCTGGTGCATTAGGAAAGCGGTTCTAGAATCCGGGGCGGGGTGTGCTGGGATGAGGACGAGGGAGCTGGCATGCCCAAGCGACACACCGGCCTCGTCGTCGGGAAGGACTTCCGTCCGCCCGATGGCGGCGAGCCTCTCGACTGGTGTTACTTGACGGTCGACATCTCCGACGACGAGCGGATCTCTGTGAGGATCCGACGTGACCAGGTACAGAAAGCCGACATCGGCGACATCGTCGTATTCCGTCGCGGCCGACGGACCGACCACCCATCGCGTGTCACGCGAGTGTCTTCGGACCCCGGCCTGCTACCACCTGTCGAGCCGACACCCCGATTCGAATAGCCGTCTTTGTGGGTTTGCCGCCGGTCTCGTCCAGGCCATCGGGGCGGCGGTGCCCACGAAAAGGAGGTCGGGCCCTTGGCCGCCCACTTCGACGACCGCCTCACGTCCCCGACAATCGACGTGATGAATCTCCCAGCTGCTCATCGTGATCGATGTCGAACGGGCCTCTCCCGGCTCGACTGCCTATCTTCGCGCATATGACGCCAGATCAGCTGACCGAGGCACATGTCCCCTCCGACCCGAGACTGTCACCAGACGGCAAGAGAGTGGCTTTCGTCGTCTCCACCCAGAACGTCGACGACGACCGTTACGACCGCTCGATCTGGGTCGACGATGCCCAGTTCACGTCGGGGCCCGGTGATACCGCTCCCCGATGGTCACCCGACGGAGGACGGCTGGCGTTTCTGCGAAGTGCGGACGGTGACCCCGCCCAGGTGGCCATCATCCCGGTCGACGGGGGTGAGGCGCGTGTCCTCACCGAATTCGAGCTCGGAGTCGAAGCCCTCGAATGGTCCGCCGACGGTGAGAGGCTGGTCGTCGTGGCCGTCACCTACACCGGGGAATGGGCGGATCTCGACGAGGACGAGCTCAAACGCAGACCCAGACGCGTCACCAACGTTCCCTACCGCTATGACAGTCGCGGCTGGACCCATGACCGAAAGCGTCATCTCTGGCTTCTCCAGCCCGGCTCGGCCGAAGAGCCGCGCTGTCTGACTCCCGGTGACTTCGACGAAGAGGCACCAGCGTGGTCTCCGGACGGTTCGAAGATCGCATTCGTCTCCGACCGCCATCCCCGTCAGGGCCTGGAATCCGGGAACGACGTGTGGGAGGTCGATGTTGCCTCCGGCGATCTCACTCAGGTGACGGATCGTGGCTTCTGGTCATGTGTGTCATATCGCCACGACGGGGTGCTTCACCTCCTCGGGAACCTCGACTCCCGCTACCCGGTCGACTTCTACCTGCAGAGACGCGAGGACGACGGCAGCCTGACTGCGTTGACCGAGCAACTCGACCGAGGCTCGGTGTCCCTTGCGGCCGGGCCGGCCTCTATCCGGTGGCAAGGTGAGGACGCCATCATCGGCCTGGAGGATTCGGGCACCTTCGGGGTCATCAGGGTGACAGCCGAGGGCACGATCGAGACCGTGGTCGACGGCCAGGTCGTCGTGTCCGGATTCGACGCGGGCGCCGATCGCCTGGTGTGGACCGCCTCCAGCTGGGACTCGCCGGGCGAGCTCTTCTCCGACGGTGATGTCATGACCGGGCTCAACCAGACCGATCTCGGCCTGACGAGACCCGACCATTTCCGGGTCACTTCGGATGGGTTCGAAATCGACGTCTGGGTGTATCTACCTGATGGGAACGAGAAGGTCCCCCTCCTCCTCAACATCCACGGCGGCCCGGCGTCGCAGTACGGGTTCGGGTTCTTCGACGAGTTCCACGTCTATGCCGGCGCCGGCTACGGCGTGGTCGCCTGCAATCCGAGAGGGTCGGCCGGTCGTGGCTCCGGGTTCTTGAAGGCAGTCCGTGGGGAAGCGTGGGGGTTGGTGGACGTCGCCGACGTCCGGGCGGCAGTCACCGGCGCATTCGAGCGATTTCCCCGTCTCGATCCTGAGCGCATGGGGATCATGGGCGGCTCCTACGGGGGCTTCATGACCGCCTGGATGATCGGGCTGGAGGATCGTTGGAAGTCGGCGGTCGTCGAGCGGGCCCTGACCTCGTGGACCAGCTTCGCCGGGACATCGGACATAGGTGGTGCGTTCCCGGAGAACTATCTGCTCGAGCCCTACCCCGGCTCGTGGCAAACCCTCTGGGAGAAGAGCCCGCTCTCGCTTGCGGAGAACGTGTCCACGCCGACACTCATTCTCCACTCCGAGAACGATCTTCGCTGTCCCATCGAGCAGGCCGAGCAGTATTTCATGGCACTGCTGCGCAACGGGACGATCGTCGAGCTCCTCCGCTTTCCCGGCGAGGGCCACGAGATGAGCCGCTCCGGAAAGCCGAGACACCGAAAGGAGCGCTTCGAGGCCATCCTCGACTGGCACTCTCGCCACCTTCAGTAGTCATTGCCACAGTTTTGACCACTCTCTGCGCGAGACTGCCTCCGTTCGCACCAGGAGGTCGCTCGTGAAGAAGAAGCTCAGCCGCATGTTTCGCTCCGAATGCGACCATGAGGACACACTCGTCGTTTCATCGGTTGGGGTGCGTCGCATCGTCTGCGAGACGTGCGGGCGC
>JBAVPF010000326.1:0-1748 GCA_049692815.1 Acidimicrobiia bacterium | reverse complement strand
CGCGTCGTAATCGGTGGCGATCGACTCCCAGGTGTGCTTCGGCACCAGATAGACGTCCATGGTGGGCAGCTTCGGATCGGGCACGCTGCTGGTGATCTCCACCGTCCGGTCGTCGATGACGACCGCGTCGAGGTTCTGCACCGTCGAGTACATGTTGTCCCAGCCCTGATCGCGGGCGGTGTTGATGTTCCACGCCACGTCCTCGGCGGTGAGTGGCTCACCGTCCGACCACGTCAGCCCTTCCCGGAGGGTGTAGGTGTAGGTGAGACCGTCGTCGGACGAGGTCCAGCTTTCGGCGAGGCCGGGTATGACCGAGAAGTCGTCGGCGGCCTTGTTGGTGAGAGTCGCGTAGTGGATGTTCCAGATCTCGTATTCGCTCACCGCGAAACCGGAGATCGGGTTGAGCGTCTCCCAATCCTGGGTGAGACCGATGCGAAGGACGACCTCGTCCTGCGCCGAGGCCGCGGGGACCAGTGAAAGGGTGAGGAGAGCCGCGGTTAGCAGCACCAACAGCCGTCTGATTTTGAACCTCCATTCAACGACCGCTGGAATGTACCTTTTCTCACCTCTAAGTGGGCCAGAAACGCCACAAAATCGGGATTTTCCTGAACAGCCATTCAGTTTTGGGCTGCTAGCGTCGCAGCCGATGTCCTCCTCGCTCACCCAAAGAGAGCTCGACATACAGAGAACCGCAAGGAATTTCGTCGACGAGCTGATCCCGTGGGAGGTGGAAGCCGAGATGAATCGGGGTGAGCTGCCGCCCGAGGTGACACGCCGGCAGCAGGAGAGGGCCGAGGAGTTGGGGCTCACCGCCATCAACATGCCCGAGTCGATGGGAGGCCCCGGATACACCATGCTCGAGCAGACCCTCATCCAGGAGCAGACGGGTCGGGTGACCAACGCGTTGGGCTGGGTGGTGAGCACCGGGCCCTCGTGGATCTCCGAGGTGGTGACGGACCATCAGATGGAGAAATGGATACTGCCAACGGTTTCCGGCGCAGTGCATGAGTGCTACGCCATCACCGAGGAAGGCGCCGGCTCCGATGTCGACGGCATAGAGGCGACGGCCCGTCGTGAAGGCGACTCCTACCTCCTCGACGGGGTGAAATGGCACGTGACGTCGGCCAACCTGGCCTCCTACGTCTTCTTCCAGGCCAAGATCGCGGAGGGGGCGAACGCAGGCCGCCATGTCCTCTTCTTCGTGGACATGGACACGCCAGGTGTCGAATGCGTCCGGGTGCCCGAGTACTCGCACACCTACGGGCACCATCACTGGGAGATGCGGTTCCGTGACGTGCGGGTCCCGGTGGAGAACCTCGTCGGGTCCGAAGGTGACGGGATGAGCTTCTCACACTCCTGGTTCAGATATGAGCGGCTGATGATCGCGGCGCGCTGTTGTGGTGCCGCCGAGCGACTCATCGAGGAAGCAACTGCCTTCGCCAAGGAGCGGGAGGCGTACGGGTCGAAGATCATGGACTATCAGGCGATCCAGTTCATGCTCGCCGACTCGGTGACCGAGTTGTGGGCGGCCCGGCTGATGACATACGACACCGCCAGGGCCATCGACGCCGGGGCGGATCTCAAGGTGCAGCACGCCCGATGCTCGATGGCGAAGCTCTATGGGTCGGAGATGGCCAACCGTGTGGCGGATCGCGCGGTGCAGATCTTCGGCGGCCGGGGGTTCATGCGGGAGAACGTCG
Source organism: Acidimicrobiia bacterium (assembly GCA_049692815.1). GTDB lineage: Bacteria > Actinomycetota > Acidimicrobiia > Spongiisociales > ZC4RG35 > JANQRA01. Next base: position 48 of record JBAVPF010000326.1, on the reverse strand, counting down.
CCGAGCGCTTCTACAGAGAGTTACGTGTCGACCGCATCTGGGAAGGCA
>JBAVPF010000325.1:0-6561 GCA_049692815.1 Acidimicrobiia bacterium | reverse complement strand
GGCATGAGCCGTTCGGTCTGCGAGGCGTGTGGCCGGGTCAGCGTCGGCTACGTGGGTGACGCCTACTCGCCGGAGTGGGTCGAGCTGGGCGAGGAGATCGCTGCCTCGCCCGCCACATCCACCGACTGACGCCACGTACCGAGCCAGGCGCCCAACCCGAGAGGTATCACCACCACCGGAATCACCCAGCCGACAACCGGCAGGAACCACGCCAGCCCGACGATGATGGACCCGGCCAGGATCGCGCCGTACATCTCGAGCTTCTTGAAGAGCACACCGCCCAGCCAGCTGACGACTGGTGCCCCTGCCACGAGAGCGAGGGCGAACGAGATGCCCACCAGGGCCAGGGTGACAGGCACCAGCACCGCCAGCAGCGGGAAGGCGGCGGCGGCCGGGGCCAGAGCCAGGATGACGGCCATCACCCCCACCATCAACAGGGGGGCGAAGATGATGGCGGCGCCTTTGAGCCACTTCATCAGCGGAGACCGGCCGACGCCCTCGACGGCCGTAGCGGAGCGATCTGGCCAGCTGTAGGCGGCGAGGAGCGCCGCCAACGTGAGGAAGAGGACGGCCAGGAACCTCCCCAGGAGATCCAGCGCGCGCACTCTCAGATTCGGGGGAAGGGGTGTCTGATGGACGACCGCCCCGGTCACGTCGGCCGAGCCCAGGCCGTCGGCTTCGGCGCGTGACCGGTAACCGAGGTCACCGGTCACGGTGAGAGGGCCGACCACGGAGAGTTGCCCCACCGAGACCTCGACGTCACCGCCGACGGCGCCGGCCAGGCCGAGACGGCGCTGACTGCCGGTGAGGTCGGCACCGATGGTTCCCCTTGCCTGGAGAGACCATGCCCATATCAGGACGTCACCCGACACCTCGGACTCCGGGACGAGACTGGCGCGGCGGGCGACACCCACCAGGTCACCACCTACCCGCCCCGACACGTCGAGCCCGTTCGTCGCCACCCGCAGCGATCCCTCCACCTCCCCGGTCACCGTGACAGAGGGGGCCACCGCGTAGACCGACCCGTTGACCCGCCCGTCGATGACGATGCTCTCGCCGGCGAAAGCGATCAGATCGCCGTCGAGGGTGCCTTCGATGACGACCTTCACCGCTCCCGCATAGAGGTCGTCGGGAAACACGTCGCCCTCCGGGACGATCACGTATTCCGAGTTGGAGGTCTCCGCCGCCCTGACGGGCAGAGCGGTCAGTGCCAGGACCACCAAACCTGCCGAGAGGGCGAAGAGGGCCTTATAAGGGGAGCGCATTGGCCGCCATGTCGAGGAGCCATCCAGGCAGGACACCCCAAAGAATGGTCGTGCCGACGGCAGCGGCCAGGACCCAGCCGATGGTCCCCGGGACCTCGACAGGCGTCGCTTCCCCCTCGTTCATGTACATGACCACGATTATCCGCAGGTAGAAGGCGAAAGCCACGACCGAGGCAAGGACCGCCACGATCACGAGCCACTCGTAGCCTCCACCCCAGGCTCCGGCGAACACCCCGAACTTGGCAATGAAGCCGGAGGTGACCGGGAGACCGGCCATGCCCAGGAGCAGCACGGCGAACGCTCCCGCCAACATGGGGCTGCGGCGAGCCAGGCCGCGGTAGGCGTCGATGCCCGACTCGGAGTTGCCCGGCCCGCTGACCGCGACGACGACGGCAAAGGCGCCGACCAGCTGGAGCGAGTAGACCGCCAGGTAGAAGAGGACCCCGTCCGTCGTCCCACCGACGACTCCGGTCATGATGAAGCCGGCATGGGCGACGCCCGAGTAGGCGAGCATTCGTCGGACGTCATCCTGGACCAGGGCGAAGGTGGCCCCGAGGAGCATCGACAGCGCGGCGATCCCGGCCACGACCGGGCGCCAGTCCGCCTGGAGCGAGCTCAGGCCCGTGAGGAGGATCCGCGTGATGGCCACGAACCCGGCGATCTTGGCAATCGCCGCCATGTAACCGACCAGACCTGCCGGAGCCCCCTGGTAGACGTCGGGCGCCCACGTGTGGAATGGCGCGGCCGAGACCTTGAAGCCGAGACCCACGATGACGAGGCCGAGACCGATCACGATTACGGCAGGAGAGAAGACCACCACTCCTGAGAGAAAGCTCCTCATGGCGGACAACTCGAAGAACCCGGTGCCCGCGTAGAGGAGGGCCACCCCGTATATGAACAGGGCGGAGGCGAAGGACCCCAGCAGGAAGTACTTCATCGCCGCCTCGTCTGAGCGCATCCTCTCCCGTGACATGCCGGCCAGCACGTAGAGGGCGATAGAGCCCGCCTCGAGGCCGAGGAACATCATCACCAGGTTGTTGGAGGCAACCATGATCGAGAAGCCGGCCGAGGCGAGGAGCACGAGCGCGATGGCCTCGGCTGCCCTCCTGCCCAGGCTCTCGAAGTAGCGCCACCCCGAGAGGATCCCCATCCCGGTCACGGCGAGGAGGGCGAAACGGCCGAAGATGGCAAGCCCGTCGAGGCTTATCAGACCGGAGAAGACCGACGTGGCGCCGTCCGCCCGGGTGTCCACCCACTGGACGACCGTGAATGCGGCAGCGGCCACGATGGCGCCGGCGGCGATCGTCCCCAGGACGGATCTACGCGGCTTCCACTGCACCTCGGCGAGCAGGACCGCAGCCGCTCCCGTCGCCAGGAGGATCTCGGGGGCGATGGCGATCCAGGAGATCTCGGGAGTGATCACGGGTGCTCAACTCCCGCCACGAAGACATCGCCGAGCCGGCCCGGCTCGGGCACCTGATAGTCGGTGGACGCCACCACGTGGTCGAGCGTCGCCTCGGTGGAAGGTGCGATCTTGTCCAGTAGCACCTTCGGGTAGAGCCCGAGAACCAGCACCAGGACGACCAGCGGCGCCAGCAGGGATATCTCGCGAACAGAGAGGTCGGATAGCACCCGGTTCTCCTCCTTGTCGGGCACCCCGGTGAAGACGCGCTCGTAGGCCCAGAGGAGGTAGATGGCGGCGAGTATCACACCCGAGGCGGCGATGATCGCAAGCAAGGGGACGGTCGTGAAACTGCCGATCAGCACCAGGAACTCACCCACGAACCCGTTGAGGCCGGGAAGCCCGATCGAGGCGAAGATCATGAAGAGGAAGAAACCGGCAAACAACGGCATCACCTTCTGGAGCCCCCCGAACTCCGAGATCTGTTTGGTGTGCCTTCGCTCGTAGATCATCCCGACCAGCAGGAACAACGCTCCAGTCGTCAGTCCGTGGTTCACGTTCTGCATCACTGCACCCTGAAGACTCCCCGAGGTGAGGGCGAAGATCCCGAGGACGATGAAGCCGAGGTGGCTGACCGACGAATAGGCGACGAGTCGCTTCAGGTCGGGTTGGACGATTGCGACGGCGGCGCCGTAGACGATGCCTATCACGGCGAGGATCCCCATCACCCACACTGCGTCGACCGAGGCCCTGGGGAACAGCAGCAGGTTGAAGCGGAGCAGGCCGTACGTGCCCAGCTTCAGCAGGACGCCTGCCAGCAGGATCGAGCCCGCCGTCGGGGCCTCTGTGTGGGCGTCGGGCAACCACGTGTGCAACGGGAACAGGGGCACCTTGATGGCAAAGGCCAGCGCGAACGCGGCGAAGAGCCATCGCTCCGCGCCCGCGGACAGCTCGAGGGAGACCAGGTCGGACAGGTTGAACGAGACCGCACCGGTTTGCTGTCCGTGCATGACGGCGAGGGCGATTATCCCGGCGAGCATCAGCGCAGAGCCGAAGGCCGTGTAAATGAAGAACTTCATGGCGGCGTAGATGCGGCGGTCGCTCCCCCAGATGCCGATGATGAAGTACATCGGGACCAGGACCGCCTCGAAGAACACGAAGAAGAGGAAGAGGTCCAGCGAGACGAACACCCCGATCATGCCCGCCTCGAGGAGCAGCGTGTTGACGACGAACTCCTTGGTCCGGTTGGTGATGGATGTCGATGCGGCGAGGGCTATCGGCACCAGGAGAGTGGTGAGGACGACCATGGGCATCGAGATGCCGTCGATGCCGAGATTCCAGGCGATGCCCCACGGCTCGTACCAGTAGTGGAACTCGGTGAACTGTGCGGCTGCCTGCGGTTCGAACGCGTAGAACACGTACGCCGCCAGGGTGAGGGGGAGGATGGAGAGGGCGATGCCGAGGGGGAGATGGACCTCCTTGCGGCTCCTCGGGACCAGCGCTACGACCAGCGCCCCGACCACCGGCAACAGCACCAGCCACGTCAACATCGCGACGCCTCCGGCGTCGAGTACCAAGTACCAAGTACCAAGTACCAAGTACTGCGCATGAGGCTTCGGAGAAGGCTCATGCGCGTGCCACCAGCCAGATCACGACGGTGACCGCCCCGGCGAGGAGCAGGGCGCCGTAGTTGCGGACGAAGCCCGTCTGTAGCGGTCGAGCCCATTCACCGAGCCTCCGCACCACGTAGGCAGCGCCGTTGACCGCCCCGTCGATGACGGGTAGGTCGACGCGGAAGGCCGCCGCCTCCGCCGCCTTCCGCCCCGGGGCGACGATGACACGCCCGTAGATGTCGTCCACGTGGTAGGCCCGCTCCCAGGTCCCCCAGAGCGGCTCGAACCCGTGCTCGAACGCCTCCCAACCCTCCCGGGGCTGCCGATAGGCCAGAAATGCGGCGGCCACCCCCGCCAGCCCGGCGACCACGGAGAGCCCGGCCAGAAGGATGAACATCCCGACGCCCTCGGGGGGATGCTGGAGGGTCACGATCTCGAATGCCGGCTCCAGGAAGTGCTCCAGAGCCTGGCGGGCAGGTGTGTTGACCAGACCGCCCACGACGGAGAGGAGACCCAGCACCATCAGAGGGACCGTCATCACCGCCGGTGACTCGTGAGGGTGCTTGTCCTCGTCCCAGCGAGGCTCTCCCAGGAACACCAGAACCCACTGACGGGTCATGTAGAAGGCCGTGATCAGGGCAGTGAGGAGGCCGATTACCCAGAGGACCGAAAACCACCCTCCGCGCTGGAACGAGGCGCCCAGAATCTCGTCCTTCGACCAGAACCCGGCGAGCGGTGGTATCCCCGCTATGGCCAGGGTGGCGAGCCCCATGGTGGTGGCCGTCACCGGCATCACCTTGCGTAGCCCGCCCATCTTGTGCATGTCCTGCTCGTCGCTCATGGCGTGGATGACCGAGCCGGCGCCCAGGAAGAGCAGTGCCTTGAAGAAGGCGTGCGTCATCAGATGGAAGATCCCGGCCACATACGCGGTGGTGCCCACGGCGAGGAACATGTACCCGAGCTGCGAGATCGTCGAATAGGCCAGGACCTTCTTGATGTCGCGTTGGGCCACGGCGATCGAGGCTGCCCACAACGCGGTGAGAGCGCCCACCGTGGCCACGGTGACCTGTGCCGCGGGGGCTAGCTCATAGATGGCCGCCGACCGGGCGATCAGATAGACCCCGGCGGTGACCATGGTGGCGGCGTGGATCAGGGCCGACACAGGCGTCGGGCCCTCCATGGCGTCGGGCAGCCACACGTAGAGGGGGATCTGCGCCGACTTCCCGGCGGCGCCGACGAGGAAGAGGAGACCGACCAGGGTGGCCATCCCGGTGGTCAGCTCGTCGCCGGCACGCTCGAAGATGCCGGCGTAGGAGAGAGTCCCGAAGGTGGTGAAGACCAGCATCAGCCCGACCATGAACCCGAAGTCACCGATGCGGTTGACGACGAAAGCCTTCTTCGCCGCCGGTGGCGGGGCGGTCTTGAAGTACCAGAACCCGATCAGCAGGTAGGAGCACAGGCCCACCAGCTCCCATCCCAGGAAGAGCATGGCGTAGTTGCCGGCCAGCACCAGCGTGAGCATGGAGGCGGCGAACAGGTTCAGATAGGTGAAGAAACGGGCGAACCTCTCGTCTCCGTGCATGTAGCCGATGGCGAAGACGTGGATGAGGGCGCCGACGCCGGTGACGATGAGCACCATCAGCGCGGCGAGAGGATCCCACAGGATCTCGAGGTTGGCTCCGATGGCCGGCATCCACTCCCACAAGAGGACCGTGCGGGCGTGCTCGCCACCCTGGATGAACGGCATCGCCGCAGCCAGGGCCACGGCGAACGACCCGGCAATGGCGGCGCTGGCCACCCACCCGGCGAGCGGCTCCTTGAGGTAGCGCCCGAAGAAATGGAGGAACACCGTCCCCGCCAACGGCAAAGCGATGATGAGCCAGAGGAGATCGGTCACGACCGATCTCCTCTGAGGTACCAAGTACTTGGTACCGAGTACTTGGTACCGATGAGGGTGTTGCCCTGCAACACCCTCATCCGCGGAGCTCCGAGAGGTCGTCGACCGAGGCGGTCGAGCGGAGACGGAAGATGGAGACGATGATCGCCAGCCCGACGACCACCTCGGCCGCCGCCACCACCAGGATGAAGAAGACCGCTACCTGACCGTTGATGTCATTGAGCGCCCGACCCGCCGAGATCATGGTGAGGTTGACCGCATTCAGCATCAACTCGATGCACATGAACATCACCAGGGCATTGCGTCGCAGGAGGAGACCCATAGCCCCGATGAAGAAGAGGGCCGCGGCCAGGGCCATGTACCAACCGGGATCGACCATTAGTG
>JBAVPF010000324.1:0-2527 GCA_049692815.1 Acidimicrobiia bacterium | reverse complement strand
TCCCGGTTCGGCTCGGTGCCGCCGGCCGCCCTGGCATCGGTGGCTTCCCGGGTGGGTGCCGATGTCTCCCTGTTCCTCGAGGGCGGCACGGTGATGATGTCCGGGGTGGGCGAGCATGTGGAGGAGGTGCCACCGGCCACCGGATTCGCGCTGGGAATCGTGATCCCCGGCTTTGGTCTCCGCACCGCGGAGGTCTACGCCCGTTGGGACGACCTCGAGGGGCCCGAGGGGGAGACGGTCCCCGACGGGTCACTGCCGCCTTCTCTGCGTGCCGGGATGCCGATGCGCAACGACCTGCTCCCCGCCGCCATCGACCTCGAGCACCGGCTCGGCGATTTCATGGCCGACGTCAGGGTTGTGTGGGGGAGTGCGGTTTGTCTCACCGGTTCCGGGTCGGCGTGCTTCGGCTACTTCGCCACCGTCGACGAGGCGGCGGACGCGGTGGCGGCGGTCTCCCACCTCATCGGCGAGGGACGCGGGGTGGCCTTGAGGGACCACGGCGTGGCCGAGCGTGTGCAGAGGACGGGTTGACAGCGCCCCCTGTGCACACGCTCAAACTCGACAACCTGTCCGTGACCCCTTACGGGAGCATTGGGGGGTGGTGTGACTGGTGACACCGTCGTGGTTGCGGTCCTGTTATTGCGGGTTCTGGGAGTGCCGTCTGTAATCTGACCGACGACCCTCACAGCCCTTTGGGGGGTGGTGTAACTGGTAACACGGCAGGTTTTGGTCCTGTTATTGCGGGTTCGAGTCCTGCCCCCCCAGCGCTAGACCACACAGGAAGGCCCTGCTTGACGACACATGTGATCATCCTCGCCGCCGGCGAGGGCAAGCGGATGAAGTCGGACCTTCCCAAGGTCGCCCACGTCGCTGCGGGGCGTGAGCTGGTCAATTGGGTCATCGAGGCGGCGCGCCCTCTCGAGCCGGCATCCACCGTCGTCGTGGTCGGCCATGGCGCCGACCAGGTCAGGAAGCTCCTTCCTGAAGGTGTGACGGATGCGTTGCAGGCCGAGCAGTTGGGCACAGGTCATGCCACTCAGATCGGGCTCGACGCCCTGGGCGGGATCGAACCCGAGGACGTGGTCCTGGTCTTGTACGGCGACACCCCGCTGCTGACGTCTGGCCTGTTGGGCGAGCTCTCCTCGCTGAGCGATGGAGAGACCGCCCGGCTCATCTCCTCACACTTCTCCGATCCCTCGGGTTACGGACGCGTGGTGAGAGAGGAGAGTGGGGAGATCTCGGGCATCGTTGAGCATCGTGATTGCACCCCGGCACAGCTGGACATCGACGAGATCAACGCCGGCATCTACGCCGTCCGCGCCGGGCAGCTCTTGGACGCCTTGAAGAAGGTGGCGAACGACAATGCTCAGGGCGAGTATTACCTGACCGATGTAATAGGCATCCTCGTCGCCGAGGGTGGCAGGGTCACGGCCGTCAAGGCCTCACCCCAGGAGGTGATGGGCATCAACAGCCAGGAACAGCTCGCTGAGGCTCGCAAAGAGCTCCAGCAGAGGACGAATCGCAAACTGATGGAGGCGGGTGTCGCCATAATCGACCCCGATCGAACCTACATCGACGAGACGGTGATGGTGGCCCCGGGCGCCACCATCTACCCGGGCACCCATCTGGAAGGGTCGACTTCGATAGGGGCCGGCACCAGAGTCGGTCCGGATGTCTTTGCCGTGGACTCCACCGTTGGGGCCGATGCCACCGTCTGGTACTCGGTGCTACGAGGTGCAGTGGTCGGGGACGGGTGCGATGTGGGCCCATTCGCCTCTCTCAGGCCGGGGACCGTGATGGAGCCGGGGGCCAAGGTGGGCACGTTCGTCGAGACAAAGAACACGACTCTGGGTCCTGGGGCGAAGGCCCCCCATCTCACCTACCTCGGTGACGCCACGATTGGTGCCAGGGCGAATATCGGCGCCGGCACTATCACCTGCAACTACGACGGATACCAAAAGCACCCGACGGAGGTCGGCGAGGATGCCTTCATCGGCTCCGACACCATGCTGGTTGCTCCGGTTCGGATCGGTGACCGGGCCATCACCGGCGCCGGTTCCACCATCACCCGCGACGTGGAAGACGACGCCCTCGCAGTCGAGCGTTCGGAACAGAAGGAGATCCCCGGCTACTCTCAGCGGCGCGCGGCCCGCCGGGCGGCCAAGGACGCAGAGGACTGACGTGGACATCGTCTCCCGAAACCGGATGATGCTCTTCAGCGGGGGTGCGAACATCCCCTTGGCCGAAGAGGTGGCCGACGTACTCGGCATCCAGTTGGGAAAGGTCCAGAGATCCACCTTCGCCAACGGTGAGATCTACGTGCGCCCCGAAGAGAGCGTCCGCGGCGCAGACTGTTTCGTCCTGCAGAGCCACAGCGCCCCGATCAACGACAACATCATGGAGCAGCTGATCACCATCGATGCCTTGCGCAGGGCGTCGGCGCGACGGATCACGGCGGTCATCCCCTTCCTCGGCTACTCCCGTCAGGACAAGAAGGTGCTTCCCCGCGAGCCGATCAGCGCCAGGC
>JBAVPF010000323.1:0-2389 GCA_049692815.1 Acidimicrobiia bacterium | reverse complement strand
CGGTACGCCGACTCCTCGATCTGAGCTTGCATCCACCCCTCCTCGATCGCCGCCACAGCCCCGCCCTTCGAGGCGATGATCCCGATGAGGCTCTCCGCCAGCTCCTCGAGACCGTCGGTGAGGCTCTCGACGAAGTACGAGCCCGCCAGCGGGTCGACCGTGTTGGCCACCCCCGACTCGTACGCGATCACCTGCTGGGTGCGAAGGGCCAGCAGGGCCGATTCGTCGGTGGGCAGGCCGAGCGCCTCGTCATAGGAGTTGGTATGCAGCGATTGTGTCCCACCAAGGACGGCCGCCAACGCCTGCAGCGTCGTCCTAACCACGTTATTGAGAGGTTGTTGGGCGGTGAGAGTCGATCCTGCCGTCTGGGTGTGAAAGCGCATTGCCCAGGACTTGGGTGACTTGGCGCCCACCTCATCTCTCATATGGCGCGCCCAGATCCGCCGGGCGGCCCGGTACTTGGCTACTTCCTCGAAGAAATCGTTGTGACCGTTCCAGAAGAAGGACAGCCGGGGGGCGAAATCGTCGACGTCGAGATCGGCGCGGCGGGCGGCTTCGACGTACGCCAGACCATTGGCGATCGTGAAGGCCAGCTCCTGGGCAGCCGTGGCCCCCGCCTCGCGGATGTGGTAACCGCTGATCGAGATGGTGTTCCACTGGGGGAGATGACGATCGGCGTAGGCGAAGACATCGGTCACCAGGCGCATCGACGGTGCCGGCGGGAAGATGTATGTGCCCCTTGCCACATACTCCTTGAGAATGTCGTTCTGGATGGTTCCTCTCAGCTGGTCTCCGCCGATCCCGTGCTCCTCGGCGACGAGCTCATAGAGCAGAAGGAGGAGCGGCCCGGTGGCATTGATGGTCATGCTCGTGGATACCTCGTCGAGAGGTATCCCTGCGAACAGCCGGCGCATGTCGTCGATGTCGTCGATGGCCACTCCGACCTTCCCGACCTCGCCTGCCGCCAGGGGGTGGTCCGAGTCGAGTCCCATCTGTGTAGGTAGGTCGAACGCGACGCTCAATCCCGTCTGGCCGGCTGCGAGAAGATCGCGAAATCTCTTGTTGGTCTCTTCGGCGGTGCCAAACCCGGCGTACTGGCGCATGGTCCACAGCCGACCCCGATACATGGTCGGGTAGGGGCCCCGCGTGAAGGGGTACTCGCCTGGTCGCCCGATCCGGAGCGGGTCGGGCGCCGACTCATACACGACCTCGACTTCGATATCGCTCGAGGTGCGCGGGCTTTTATCCATGTCGCCAGTATCCTGACACCGTTCGGGATCGTAGGCGGGAACTACTCGGCCGCCCGGATCGTCGTATATCCCAAGTGCCCAGGAAAGCCCTCATCCACCAGATCGAGGCGCGGGAACGGCGGGGCCGCTGGTTCGGCGCCTTGGCCACCCTCCTCTCCATATCACTCCTCCTCTCAGGCTGGGTGGGATTGTTCGCGTTCCTCGGAGCCAATTCCGCCTACGGCACGTTCGAGGACATCACCGACGACTGGGTTCCCGATGTCCGTTCGATGGACCTCAACCTGCCCGACCTGAGTCGGGTGAGCCGGGTGTACGCGGATTCCGGTGAGGTCCTGGCCGAGCTGCACGACGGCCGAAATCAGGAACCGATCCCCTACGACCAGGTCCCCGAAGTCGTGGTCCACGCCATCCTCGCCGCCGAAGACTCCGAGTTCTTCCAGCACGAAGGCATCGACTTCACAGCCATCGCCCGAGCCGCCATCGACAACGTCCTCTACGACAGCACGCAAGGTGGGTCCACCATCACCCAACAGGTGGTCAAGAACGCATTTGTCGGCAACGAGATCTCGATTCGGCGCAAGGTCACCGAGGCTTTCGTCGCCGCCGAGCTCGAGCGCCGGTTCCCCAAGGAGCGAATCCTCGAGTACTACATGAACTCGGTCTATTTCGGATCCGGGGCATACGGCGTCAAGACGGCGGCCGAGGAATTCTTCGACAAACCGTTGTACCAGCTCTCCATCGACGAGGCCGCCACACTGGCCGTGCTGGTGCGCAATCCGTCGCTGTACAACCCGCGACGTCGACCCGAGATAACGCTAGAGCGTCGCAACGACGTCATCAGAGAGATGAGCGAATCCGGCTGGATAACCGAGGCCCAGGCGAAGCTGGCCGTCGACCAGCCACTCGGCGTCGTCGACACACCTCCCCTGCGCGGGAAGGCGGATCACGTCGTGGCCGAGGTCAGGCGGGAGCTGCTCAACTCACCGGAGTTCGCGTTCCTGGGCGACACTCCCGAGGAACGCAAGAAGGCCATCTTCGGATGTCCCGCCGACGACGCCGCGTGCGAGGGTGGCGGCGGACTTCAGATCTACACCACGATCGACCTCAACCTCCAGGAGAAGGCGAACGAGGTGCTCCAC
>JBAVPF010000322.1:0-2591 GCA_049692815.1 Acidimicrobiia bacterium | reverse complement strand
CATCCAGGCCGGTGCACCTTCACGGACACCTCGCTCGATCAGATCGAAGTCGAGGAGCAGGTTGAAGGCGGCGATGGCCACGATGATCACGCTCAAGAAGATGCTGAACGGCCCACCGTCCCAAACGTAGGGGATGCCCACCCCGAACAGGCTGAGGACGATGGAGACCAGATAGAAGAGGAAGACCCCGGCGGTGGCCAGCACGATGGTGGAGCGGAGCCGTGCCGTCACCTTGATGATCCGGTTGGCGTATAGGAAGAGCATCGCCATGAATACGGCGAGCGTGGCCATCACCGCCTGGAAGACGATGCCGTCGTAGACGTCGGAGTAGATCTTGGAGATGGCGCCGACGAGCACCCCCTCGGCCACCGCGTACAGCGGACCGGTGACCCGTACCCATTGCGGTCTGATCATCGTGACTATCAGGAGGGCGACGACGCCGAGCAGCGAGACCAGCAGGATCGGGCCGATGGCCTCTGCGTTCGACCACCCGAACACGGCCCCGCCCAGGAGGAGCAGGAAGAGGAAACCCGTTTGACGCAGGACCGAGGCGATCGTCATCCGATCGCCGGCGTCGACGATGGGGGCGGTGGTCGTGTTCGAGCCCTTGCCGCCGAATTGCTTGGTGAGGACTGGGTTGGCCATATGGGAAGTGTAGGAAGTGGGCAGAGCACGGGGCACACCTACAATTCGGGCCACCCCGTGACCCCAATCGAGATCACACGCGCCAGGGACGGTCGGCCGGGATCGACCGGGTGACCAGAGTCGAGAGGCTGAACGCCCCGCTGATCGTGGGAGCGGGGGTTGCCGGTTTGTCCGTGGCGCTCGGACTGGATCGCGCGGTCGTGATCAACGCCAAGGAGACCGGCTCGACCTGGTGGGCGCAGGGAGGGATCGCCGCCGCCCTCGGTGAGGGCGACTCGCCACAGGCGCACGCCGCAGACACCCTCGCCGTATCGGGCGGTCTGGCCGTCGCCGACGCGGTTTCCGCACTGACGATGGGCGGTCAGGAGGCCATCTCACGCCTCGTGGAGATGGGCGTGGAGTTCGATCGGGACGACGATGGGAGGCTCGTGCTCGGCCGGGAAGCAGGACACCACGCCCGGCGAGTGGTCCGCGCTGACGGCGATGCCATCGGTGCCGAGGTGATGAGGGCGCTCAACGAGGTGGTGGCTGCCAGCTCGGCGATCGAGCTCATCGCGGGCCGGGTGGTCGACCTGGCCCGGGACGGGGAGCGGGTGGTCGGAGTGGTGACGGCCGACGGGAAGAAGAGGGTCGTCTACACGGCGCCCGCTGTGGTTATGGCAACGGGGGGTGCCGGGCGAATGTACGCCCGTACCTCCAATCCTCCCGGTGTCACTGGTGAGGGGATCGTGATGGCGGCCCGGGCGGGCGCCCGCCTCGCCGATCTCGAGTTCGTGCAGTTCTACCCCACGGCGCTCAACGCCGGCAAGGACCCGATGCCACTGCTCACCGAGGCGTTGCGCGGGGAAGGGGCCCGGCTGGTGGACGGCTCGGGCCGACGTTTCATGGACCGCTACCACCCGATGGCCGAACTGGCTCCTGGCGACATCCTGGCCAGGGCCATCTTCTGGCAATACGACCGCGGCTCGTCCGCATATCTCGACGCCCGCGAAATCCTCAACCTTCACGAGCGGTTCCCGACGTTGACCGCCCATGCCCTGTCAGTCGGCCTCGACCCCGCCGAGCATCTCCTCCCGGTCTCACCGGCCGCCCACTATTTCATGGGAGGCATCGACGCCGACACCAGGGGGCGAACCTCGGTCCCCGGGTTGTGGGCGGTTGGGGAGTGCGCCTCGACAGGCGTGCACGGGGCCAACCGGCTTGCCTCCAACTCCTTGCTCGAAGGGCTGGTGTTCGGCGCCCGCGTGGCTCTCGACGTCGCCGCCAACGCAGTGGACGGGAACTGGAACGTGGAGGTCCCCGACGATTCGCTGGACACGCCTGTGGTCGCCGGGCCGGTGATCGAAGATCTCCGTCAGGTGATGTGGGACCGGGTTGGGTTGATCCGCACCGGGAACGGTCTTTGGGAGGCCCGGAACGCACTGGTGGAGATGGAGCCCGTGCTGAGCCGGACGATCGCCGGGCGCAATGCCGTCGAACTCGGGCTGATGATGACGATGGCCGCGCTTCGCAGGTCGGAATCGCGGGGTGGGCATTATCGGGCCGATTATCCCGAGGCAGATCCCAAGCAGGGGATGCGGGCCCTGGTGGCTCCCGGTCCGGTTATCACTCGCAGGGTCGTGTGATCGACGAGCGCGCCGTGTCTGTGGTGGGTCGACCTGGCGAGCCGCTTCGACCAGACGGTGATCGAGCCGGGTACCCGGTAGTGAGCACTTAGTACCAGGTATAGGGACGTTGGTCCCAATACCCACCGCCCGGGGACCGATACTCTTGGTTGTCATGAACGAACCAGTCAGAGTTGCTGTCACCGGAGCGGCAGGCCAGATCGGCTACAGCCTGCTGTTCCGCATCGCATCAGGGGCCATGCTGGGCCCGGAACAACCGGTGGTCCTTCAGATGCTGGAGATCACGCCCGCCCTCGGAGCCTTGGACGGTGTCGCCATGGA
>JBAVPF010000321.1:0-7276 GCA_049692815.1 Acidimicrobiia bacterium | reverse complement strand
GACATCTTGTACTCCTGATCGGCTTGGGAGCACGGTAGTGGTGGCGCACCGACCACCGGCCCCGTCGCCTCCTGGGTTGGTTCTTGCTTGAGGGTCTTCCACTAAGGGCGGGGTCGGGGTATCATGTGGTCAACGTCGTGGAGCTTCCGGCGACGTAAAACACGGAAGCACTTCAGGAATCATGGACCTCGCCGCCTTCCACCCGGAGGAAGGGGCGCAGGTCCGTTTCCTATTTTGGGGGGTTTCAAGCCAGTTTTTCCCACACCGAGACGTGCTGGCGGCTCTCATGGGTGAATTGCCCCCTCGACCAGGTGGCGTACCGCTCCCGCAGCCGCATCCCGGCCATCTCCGCCATCAGGTCGAGTTCACTCGGCCAGACGTACCTGAACGGGATCGAGTGCCGGCGAACCTCAGCGTCGACGACCTCGATGTGATGCGAGATCAGTCCCTGCGTCACGACGTTGTACTCGTCGATGCCCCACTCTCCCTCGTCCGAGTGGAAAACGACATGTCTCTGTCCTGGAGGGAGAAGACGCAATGCGGGGACCATGACTTCGACGATGAAGCGACCGCCAGGGCCCAGATGAGACGCGGCGTTGCGAAGACACGCGACCTGCTCCGACTGAGTGGTCAGATTCATGATCGTGTTGAAGACCAGGAAGACGACCGAAAAGACGCCGGTCGCTCTCGTGCTCGTCATGTCACCGACGACCACCTCGATGTCTCTACCTCCGGGCTTGGCCTGGAGCCGATCGATCATCGCCTGTGACAAATCGATGCCTGTCAAGGGGACGCCTTTGGCGGCGAGTGGAATAGCGATGCGTCCGGTTCCGACACCGAATTCGAGAGCGGCTCCACGCCGCGCCTGTTCGGCGATGAAATCAACGACGGACCCGACGACGGTTGGGTCGAACATCTCGACGGTCGACTCGTCGTAGCGCTCGGCGACATCCTCATCGAAATGGTTCTCCACCGATTGGACGCTAGGGATCGATTCCGGTGGGATGTGGTCTCATTCTTTCTGGAGGCGAGCCCCGATTTTCTTGGAGGCCAGCCCCGATTCCGCCGAATCTGTCCCAGCCCCCTCGTATGTTCACGGCATGGGAAGGGGAGCGACTTCGCAGAAGGTTCCGATCATCATTCCTCTACTCGATGATCCGGCCTCCGCCTCGGTCGACGAGCGAGACGAGCAGTTGATGCTGCTGGAGGCAGCACGGCATGCTCTCGATGTCGAATGGACCGGGACACTGGCGGCGGCAGAGGCGGCCGGCGATCACGATGTCATGGGCTTCCCTTCGATGGTGGCCTACCTCAAGCATCGATTCCGCATGGCCGGCGGCCGGGCCAATCGCTACGTCAAGAACGCCCGGGCCGCGCTGGCGCATGCCGCCACCTTCTCGGCCTGGAAGCAACGCCACCTGTCGTCCGACGAGGCCGATCTGCTGTTCAGGGCAGCTGAGCGGATGCCGGACAAATACCCGGAGGCAGAGCGCATCCTCCTCGAGCTCGTCGGCGACGGTGTCGACGAGACCAGAAGGGTCCTCGAATACTGGCGCAACGACGTCGACCTCCCCGGAGTGAGGCTCGACGTGGAAGAGCAGTTGGCCAGAAGACGCCTGGATGCCACCCGGCAGGCAAACGGGATGGTCGTTGGTGAGTTCGCCCTGCCGAGGGTGGAAGGTGAGACATTCCTCACCGCCATCGACGCCCTGACGCCCCCGCCGGCGGATGACGACACCCGGACGATCAGCCAACGACGGGCCGATGCTCTCGGGGATCTGGGCCGCAGCTTTCTCGATGGGTCCGAATCGCCGACCGTTGGCGGCGAGCGCCCCCATATCAATGTCCACACCGATATCGAGGCTCTCCAGGGTCATGCCGGGGGTCTTCATGAGACGGACGACGGTGTCGTCTTCGACACCGAGTCGGTCAGACAGCTCGCCTGTGACGCCTCGGTGTCACGAGTGGTCTTTGGGCCCGACTCCGAAGTGTTGGACGTCGGCCGCAAGACCAGGGTGATCCCGGCCGGGCTGCGTCGAGCCGTCGTGGCGAGAGATCGTCACTGCGTGGCACCCGGTTGCGGCCGATCGGCCAAGTGGTGTGACGTCCATCACATCGTCTCCTGGGCCGACGGCGGCGAGACCGTCATCGACAACTTGTGTCTGCTCTGCCGCTACCACCACACGCTGGTGCATTTGGAGATGCTGAGTGTGGAGGAGCGGCCAGTCGGCGTGGGGAGCGCACGAAGTCCGTAGGGCGGTTGCCCCTTCTTCGACCTCGACCTTGAACGGAGCCCAGGCAGGCCAGCGCATGTTGCCGGTGATCGCGCGGGTCTAGCCGCCTTCCATCCCGGAGTCGGACGTGTCATATTCAACGATCGGCTCGGGAAATGACTCGGTGTCGAGTTTGACGAAGTACCAATGCCCGTCCGCCAGCTCCACTGAGCGTGGCACCGACCAAACAAGGTCGTACGTCGCCTGGACCACGTCCCGCTCGTCCATCATCGCGTATACGTCATCCACTGACCGGGGGAGGGCGTCGACGTCGAAAGGACCGGGATCGACTTCGGAGACAGAAGTCACCTCGCCGTCTTCGACCTTCACATGAACCTGGGTGAGATCCTCGCCACCGTCAGCACGACCAGCGATGAGCAGAAAGTAATCGTGGAGTCCGATTTCATCCCAGATACCCGCCTGCCGCTGCTGCATTTCGGCTGGCTCAGGTTCGCCTTCATAACCGTCGATTCCCCACCACTCCGCAAGATCGGTGCAACGTACGGCTCCCGCCAATCCCAAGAGCGAACCGGCCTGTGCCCATATCCCGCTCTGCCATACCTCATCGTGATCGCCGTCCCACACCCCGACGTCCCATTGGTCAGCAAGGTCGGACAAGATCGAACCTGCATCGGCGTATCCGAGTTCAGTGATCCGATCTGCGAACCGCCTCATGTACAACGGCTCCTCTTCAACCGACGCCGTAGCCGCTCTGTAGAACTCCACACAGGCATCATCCGCCTCGGTGAACCGACCCCCAGCCGAGTCGCCATCCGCGGAGGTTGCCGTACCGCAGGCGACTATCCCCAATACGAACAACAAAAGCATGGCTAACCGTTTGCGCATCACGGTGAGTACGACGCTAGAGGCTCAGCCACCAGTTCCCGAGATCCGCCCGAGATCGGCTCATATGCGCTCGCATAGACATACAAAGAGACCCCGGGGATTCCGGGGCCTCTTCGGATCGAGTCTCCCGATCGCTCAGCTACAGCCCGTTGTGTCCCCACATGTCAGGCACACGTAGCAGCTGCCGTTTCTCACGGTCATGTGACCGCAGTTGGAGCATGCCGGGGCGTCGCCCATGTTCTCCTTGAGGGCCACGTCGGCCATCGAGGCCTTGCCTCCCGCGGCTGCCACGGCGACTTTCTCCCGCTCGGGCGCCGGCACCGTCCCGTTTGGTGAGTCGACGAACTCGGCGGCTGTCTTCACTGCATCGATGTCGGCCTCTGCGGCGGCGTCGGTCAAGTCGAGTTGGACTCCGGCGTCCGCCGAGATCCCGGCGGCCGGCTCGGGCAGCTCCATCTCCCGATTGGGTGGCACCTGTGCCAGCTCGTCCCGCTGCAGGTACTCGACGCCGAGGGCCCGGAACACGTAGTCGACGATCGAATTGGCCATCTTGATGTGCGGATGGCCTTCGACCATGCCCCTCGGCTCGAAGGTCTGGAAGGTGAAGGTGTCCACGAACTCCTCCAACGGCACTCCGTACTGAAGGCCCTTGGAAACTGCGATGGCGAAACAGCTCAGGATGCCCTTGAGGGTCGCGCCCTCCTTGGCCAGGTCGATGAAGATCTCGCCGAGCGTCCCGTCCTGGTACTCGCCGGTGCGGAGGAACACCTTGTGCCCCCCGATGCGAGCCTCCTGGTTGAAGCCTGCTCTCCGTGCCGGGAGCAGGAACCGCGGCGGCTTCATTCCCTGGGCATATGCCTGGGTGGGGGAGATGCCGGCAGGCAGGTTGCCCCAGTGGATGGCCTTCTCCGCCTCCACCGCGGCGGTCACCTCGGGCGCCTCGTCCTCGGCATCTTCGCCTTCGTCGGCGGTGGAGTTGAGGGGCTGGGCGGCCTTCGACCCGTCCCGATAGAGGGCCATCGCCTTCAAGCCGAGCTCCCAGGAGAGGTTGTAGGCCTCTTCGATCTCCTCGACGGTCACCTCTTTGGGCATGTTGATCGTCTTGGAGATGGCCCCCGAGATGAACGGTTGGGCCGCCGCCATCATCTTGATGTGACCGTTGTGGTGGATGAACCGCTGCCCGTACTTGCCATTCCGGTTGGCGGTGTCGAACACCTGGAGGTGCTCCTCTTCGATGTGAGGAGCGCCTTCGATGGTCTGCCGACCACAGATGTGATCGTTGGCCTCGGTGATCTGATCCTTCGTGAACCCGAGGGCTCGGAGGAGATCGAATTCCCAGCCGGTGTACTCGTCGACGGTGAAGCCGATCCTCTGCAGGGTCTCCTCACCGAAGGTGAACACGTTGAAGGCGTGCTTCAACTCGAAGACCGCCGGCAATGTCGCCTGGAGCTTGAGGATGTCCTCCTCGTTGAAACCCTTCTCCAGGAGGCTCTCGGTGTTGATGTGGGGCGCGCCGTCGATCGAGCTGGTGCCGACGATGTAGGTGACGACGTCGGTGATCTGCTCGTTGGAGTACCCGAGATGACTCAGCGCCGGGGCCACCGACTGGTTCACGATCTTGAAGTAGCCGCCGCCGGCCAGCTTCTTGAATTTCACCAGCGCGAAGTCGGGCTCCACCCCGGTGGTGTCACAGTCCATGAGCAACCCGATGGTTCCGGTGGGGGCGAGCACCGTCGCCTGGGCGTTGCGATAGCCGTGGGCCTCGCCACGCTCCAGCGCCAGGTCCCATGAGCTTCTCGCCGCGGCCACCAGCTCGGGCGGGCACACCTCGGCGTCGATCCCCATGACTTTCGTGGAGACGGCGTCGTAGTCGTCCCCGTCGTAGGCGGCGACGCGGTGGTTGCGGATGACCCGCAGCATGGCGTCGCGATTCTCGGCATACCTGGGGAAAGGCCCGATGACCTCGGCGATCTCTGCCGAGGTGGCGTAGGCGTAGCCGGTGAGGGTGGCAGTCAGCGCTCCGGCGATCGCCCGTCCCTCGTCGGAGTCGTAGGCGATGCCCTGACGCATGAGCAGGGATCCGAGGTTGGCGTACCCCAGGCCGAGTGTCCGATAGTCATAGGACCCCTGTGCGATCTCCTTGGAGGGGAAGTGCGCCATCGCCACCGAGATCTCGAGAACGATGGTCCACAACCTGATGGCGTGCAGATACCCCTCGACGTCGAAGACACCGGTGGTGTCGTCGTGGAGACGCACGAGGTTGATCGACGCCAGGTTGCACGCCGTGTCGTCGAGGAACATGTACTCCGAGCACGGGTTCGAGGCGTTGATGCGGCCCCCGGCGGGGCAGGTGTGCCATTCGTTGATGGTGGTGTCGAACTGGAGGCCGGGGTCGGCGCACGCCCAGGCGGCGTCGGCTATCCGCTTCCACACGTCGCGAGCCTTGACCGTCTTGCGGACGGACCCGTCCGTGCGGTTGATCAGATCCCAGTCCCCGTCGGCCTCGACGGTATCGATGAAGTCGTTGGAGATGCGCACCGAGTTGTTGGAGTTCTGTCCGGAGACGGTGGCGTAGGCCTCGCCGTTGAAGTCGGCCGGGTAACCGCCGTGCTGGATGAGGATCTTGGCTTTCTCCTCCTCGACCTTCTTCCAGTCGATGAAGGTCTCGATGTCGGGGTGCTCGACGTCGAGGATGACCATCTTGGCGGCGCGTCTCGTGGTGCCACCGCTCTTGATCGCCCCGGCGGCACGGTCGCCGATCTTCAGGAAGGACATGACACCGGACGACTTCCCGCCGCCGGAGAGCAGCTCGCCCTCGGCCCTGATGGCCGAGAAGTTGGATCCGGCGCCGGACCCGAACTTGAAGATACGGGCCTCCCGCACCCAGAGGTCCATGATTCCGCCCGGGTTGACCAGGTCGTCGCCGACGCCATTGATGAAGCAGGCGTGGGGGGCGGGCCGGCCGTAGGAATCGGGGGACTCGGTCAGCTCTTCGGTGGCGTCGTCGACGTACCAGAAGCCCTGTGCCGGGCCGGTCAGCCCGTACGCCCAATTGAGCCCGGTGTTGAACCACTGTGGTGAGTTGGGTGCCGCGATCTGGGAGGCGAGCATGTGCTTGAGCTCGTCCTCGAACGTCTCGGCGTCCTCCGTCGAGGCGAAGTAACCCTTCGTCTCACCCCAATGCCGCCACGTCCCGGCGAGACGGTCGAAGACCTGCCGCGCCGAGCGCTCCGGGCCGGTCACCGGGTTGCCCTCGTCGTCGAGGATTGGCTGGCCGTCGGCGTCGAACTGGGGGACACCGGCTTTGCGGAAATACTTCGAGACCATGATGTCGGAGGCGACCTGGCTCCACTGCGCCGGGATTTCGGCGTCGTTCATCTCGAAGACCACCGAGCCGTCGGGGTTGGCGATCTTGGAGTCGCGACGCGACCACTCGAAACTGTCGTAGGGGTCGGCTCCGGCCTTGGTGAAGCGGCGGGGGATCCGCAGGCCTCGCGTCATGTTCTCTCCTCCTCGTTCGTCATCGGTGGGCCACCTCGTCGGGGAGGCGATCCAATGTCAACCACTAGATGTTGTGGTGCGAGGGGAAGTGTCCACTACATCTTGTATGGACTTCAGCACTGTAATTACAAGAGTGTCATCCGTCAACCACCAAACCGAAAGAATCGGAGGGAGACTTCAGGGAGGTTATCCACAGCCTCTGGCAAGACCTGGAGAAGAAGCTCCGTGGGCCCGCGATCTGCTGATTGGGATGACGGCGAGGGCACGCCGGGGGAAGTGAGCCCGACCATAAATGCGCTTTGCTCGGGCGTCCACCGCGGAGGGCGAATCCTTTTCGCGGTCCCGTCTAGCCCGGCCGGCGCCGGCTCACTCCTTCGGCGATGGGATCGCCAGAATCCCTCTCCGCAACCGCCTGCTGGAAGCCGACCTGCTCGGCGCGAGCCTTGAACCACGCCCCCTCGGGGGAATGCCGTGTGATCCCATCGAACAGCGTCGCCAGTGTCTGAGTCGAGGCAAGACCCATGTTGTCGAAGGCTTGATTGACCATGAGCTTCTGCATCATCAGCTGGTTTCGGGGCACTCCCTTGATGCGATCGGCGAGCTTGGCGACACGGGAATCGAGGTCTTGATCGGGAACGGCATCGACCACCAGGCCG
>JBAVPF010000320.1:0-2800 GCA_049692815.1 Acidimicrobiia bacterium | reverse complement strand
GCGGTCGCCACAATCCTCATGGCATTCGGGTTGGGGAGGGAGCCGAGAAACTTGACTTCTCCCCCGTGTTGGATCGCCAACGCACTGAGCTCGTCGATGTACTCGGATGAGGCTCTTCCGATTATCTCGAGCGTCACACCGGCCCGTGATGCCGCTACCACGGCCTCACCCAGACCCCTGGCTTCCTTGACGTCCCCCACGTACACCGCCGAGCCATCGCCTGACCTCGCCAGCTCGGCAGGGAAGGCCAGGTGCGGGTAGTTGGGGAACACAACGTGCGGTTCGCTGAAGAGCCTCGCGTACCCGGCTTCCGCGAGCGTCAGCACGAGCATCTTCTCGGCCAGCCAGTAGACGGCCCGTCCCACTGCCCTGGCGATCGGCCTCGCCCAGCCGGGGACCCAGTCCTTGGCGGCGACCTGGGCAACGAGGTCCTCGTGGACGTCGAAGACCACGGGGCGCCGTCTGACGAGCCGGGCCACGACCGCCCAAGGGACCAATTCGGGGTCGTGAACGACTGCAGCATCCCAGCCCCGGCGGAGGAGGACGCCCAGCGCCCGCAGATTCCTGGTGAGACGCCCACCAGCGAGTGGAACCCAATGCACGCCCTCGGTATCGGTGGGGCCCGGCGAACGGGTCGCATAGAGCACGTCGAAGTCCGAGGACAGACAGCGGATGAGACGCTCCCGGATTCGGGTGTCGTCGGGATCGTGAACCGTTGTGACGACCAGGATGGTCGCTGTCATAGAGGCACTACCGACTCCGAGGAGATCCCGAGACGTCGATAGACACCCCTCGTGTCGTACACCACCGGCACCTCGCGCGCCACCTTCTCGTAGTCGATGTCCGGGTGGTCGGTGAGAACCACTGCCAGGGCGTAGTCACTCAGGTCGGCCTCGCTGGTCTCGGCCTCGAAGCCGTGGTCGGCGATCCGGTCGGCGCCCACCACCGGGTCGAGCACCGACACAGACGCGCCCCGCTTTGCCAATTCGCGAAGGACCTCCAAGGACGCCGACTCCCTGTCGTCGGCTATCCCGGCCTTGTATGCGATGCCGATCCCCAGGATCCGTGTCCCGTACACGGGGTGACCGCGCTCGTTGAGCAATGCTGCGATCCGGTCGACGTTGTAGGCAGGCATCTTCGTGTTCACCTGCTCGGCGGTGTCTATGAATCGCGTGGTGAAGTTGGCTTCCCTCGCCCGCCAGGCCAGGAACTGCGGATCGAGGGGTATGCAATGCCCTCCAACTCCCGGTCCGGGATAGAAGGCCTGGAACCCAAACGGCTTGGTGGCAGCCGCATCGATGACCTCCCAGATGTCGATCCCCAGCTCATGCGCAAGCTGGGCCATCTCGTTGATGAGGCCGATGTTCACCGAGCGATAGGTGTTCTCCAGGAGCTTGGCCATCTCCGCGGCTCGTGCGGAGGACACTCGATATACCGATGGGACCATGCGGCGGTACGCGGCGACCGCAATGTCCCCCGACAACTCGGTGACGCCCCCGACCACTTTGGGGATCTGGGCAGTCTTCAGCTCGTCACCCGGCGACACCCGCTCGGGTGAGAAGGCAACATAGACGTCCTCGTCGATGGTCAACCCTGCCCGCTGAACGGCGGGCACCAGGATGTCCTCCGTGGTTCCCGGGTAAGTGGTCGACTCCAGCACCACGAGTTGGCCGGGTCTCACCACGCTTTCGATCGTCGCCGCCGCCGCCTCGATATACGAGAGGTCCGGCTGGCGGTTACGCCCCAGCGGGCTGGGCACACAGATGAACAGGGCATCGGCTTCCGCCAGCCTCCCGGGATCGCCCGTGAATTCTCCTCCGTTGGCGAGAGCCTTGGCGAGAGCGTCGTCGGACACGTCGTCTACGTGGGAGACGCCGCGGGCCAGGCTCTCGACCCGGGATGAGGAGACGTCGAAGCCGATTCCCGAGAGACCGGCCTCGACGGCAGTGACCAGTAGGGGAAGACCCACGTAGCCCATGCCGATGACCCCTGCCGTCCAGCGACTCTCTGCGAATTCATTCAGGCGTTTTGCGGCTCGGGGGCTCGTCATCGGAACGTCGAACGATACAGCGGAAGGTCAGCTGCCCAGGGCACGGTGGAGGAAAGCCGCCATGGCCCCGCGATTCACCACCTGGGATGGGCAGTACCTGGTGTTCGCCGGGGGGTTGCAGCCCCGGGTGATACCGGCCGTTCCCAGCTTGTCGATGTCATTCTCGAAGATCGAGTTGTCATCATCGGTGAAGAGGTTCCCCCCGCCGTTGTCCGCCAATCCCAGAGCACGTACCAGAAACGCCGCCATCTGCCCTCTGTCGACCGTCCTCGATGGGCAGAATCGTCGCGGACCACAGCCGTCGGTGATGCCCGCATGCGCCATGCGGTTGATGTCGGCTTCGAAGATGTTTCCGTCGTCATCGTCGAAGTAGTCCACTGGTGACGGTGGGAGATTCAAGGCACGCGCCACGTATGCGGCCATGACTTGACGTGTCACCGGCTTGTCGGGGCAGTACATGCTGTCCGTCGGGGGGTTGCATCCGCTGCTGATGCCGTTGTTCGCCATCCACTCGATGTCGTTCTCGAAAATGTTGTAGTCATCGTCGAAGAAGGAACCGTTGTAGTACTCCTCGCAACCGATCTTCTGATCACTCAGAGCCAGCGAGTCGAACTGGATCTCGTTCGTGCGTGGTGAGGTCTCGCTGCCCCCGTAGTAGACGTCGAACCAGAAGCTCTTGATGTGCATGTCGCCCTGATCGGAGAAACGGAAAGCGATGTCGTTCCGATCGAAAGCTGGCGCACCGTCGAC
>JBAVPF010000319.1:0-1719 GCA_049692815.1 Acidimicrobiia bacterium | reverse complement strand
GAACGGCTGGGATCCGGAAACGAACCTGCTCGAGCCGCGGGGCGTCTCGGGCATCTGGGAGGGCTTCGTCCCCGAGGCCGGCCACTCCGCCTCGTACAAGTACCACATACGCAATGGCGGGTACCGGGTCGACAAGGCTGATCCATTCGGCTTTCACCACGAGACACCACCGAAGACCGCATCCAAGATATGGGATCTCGAGTTTCGATGGGGAGACGACGAGTGGATGGCAGGGCGCTCGATGCGGAACGCGCTGGACAGCCCGATCAGCGTCTACGAGGTCCACCTGGGGTCCTGGCGAAGGGGAGAGGGGGGAAGACACCTCAGCTACACGGAGTTGGCCGACCAGCTTCCCGGCTATGCCAGTGGTCTCGGGTTCACCCACGTCGAGTTCATGCCGGTCGGCGAGCATCCCTTCTACGGCTCGTGGGGTTATCAGGCGACGGGCTTGTTCGCTCCCACGTCGCGCTACGGCACGCCACAGGACTTCATGACGCTGGTCGACGCCTGTCACCGGGCAGGCCTCGGGGTCATCCTCGACTGGGTCCCGTCCCATTTCCCGTCGGACGAGCACGGTCTCGGCTTTTTCGACGGGACCCACCTCTACGAGCACGCCGACACCCGGCTCGGACTCCACCCCGACTGGGGCACGCTGATCTACAACTACGGCAGGACCGAGATCCCTTCGTTCCTGATCAGCAATGCCCTTTTCTGGCTGGACCGGTATCACGTCGACGGGCTTCGCGTGGACGCGGTGGCGTCGATGCTCTACCTGGACTACTCCCGGTCGGAGGGGGAGTGGGTCCCCAATGCCCACGGGGGACGCGAGAACCTCGAGGCCATCGCATTCCTGCGTCGACTCAACGAAGCCGTTTACCTCGCCTATCCGGACGTCCAGACGATCGCCGAGGAGTCGACGGCATGGCCGATGGTCTCCCGCCCCACGTTCCTGGGCGGGCTCGGCTTCGGTCTGAAATGGGACATGGGGTGGATGCACGACACGTTGGAGTACATGTCCAACGACCCGATCCACCGCAGCTATCACCATCACGAGCTGACGTTCCGGGGTGTCTATGCCTTCACCGAGAACTTCATGCTTCCGCTGTCCCACGATGAGGTCGTGCACGGCAAGGGCTCGCTGCTAGCCAAGATGCCCGGTGACGAGTGGCAGAAACACGCCAACCTTCGCCTTCTCTTGTGCCTCATGTGGACCGAGCCCGGCAAGAACCTGCTCTTCATGGGTGCGGAGCTGGCGCAGGCCACCGAGTGGGCGCACGAGGGCCAGCTCGACTGGGGGCTCCTCGACGGGACCGCCGGCCAGGGGATATCGCGGCTGGTTGGCGATCTGAACAGGATCTACCGCGATTACCCGGCACTGCACGCAACCGACTGCCGGCCAGAGGGCTTCGAGTGGGCCGTGGTCAACGACTCCGCCGACTCGATCCTCGCCTACTTCCGCAAGGCTCCTGATGGGGAGACCCTGCTCGTCGTGCACAACATGACCCCGGTGCCCCGCCACTCGTATCGGATCGGGGTTCCCGGCCCGGGGTTGTGGGTCGAAGTGCTGAATAGCGACTCGCCCGTGTACGGGGGCTCCGGTCAGGGAAACCTGGGCGAGGTCGACACCGGGCCGCTCCCGGTCCCCGACAGGGGGAGACCGGAGTCGATCGACCTGACCCTGCCCCCACTGGCGACAATCGTCCTCAAGCAGTTCCCCCG
>JBAVPF010000318.1:0-3453 GCA_049692815.1 Acidimicrobiia bacterium | reverse complement strand
CCACACAGCAGCCGCCCCCAGGCCTCTCAGCACGGAGACCGCGGCCAAAGCGGTCGATCCGGTGGCGAGGCCGTCGTCGACGACGATTGCGGTGTGGCCAACAGGCGAGATCGCCTCCACTCCGGCTCGCAGGGCCGCTACCCGCTCGTCCAGGACACTGCGCTCGTATTCGACGACCGTGGCGAAGTCGTCTTCGTCGAGCATCGCGTGGGCCATCACATCCGAGTTGCGGATGACCACCCCACCCTCGGCGATGGCGCCCATGGCCAGCTCGGGCTGATGGGGCACACCGAGCTTGCGGACGATGAGGACGTCGAGCGGGCATGCCAGGGCGACGGCCACCTCGAATCCCACGGGGACCCCACCCCTGGGGAGGGCATAGACCACCGGGTCGGGGGGCTCCAGGCCGGCCAGCTCCGCCCCCAACCGCCGACCTGCGTCACGACGGTCGGCAAAGCCCCTTTCAGCCATAGCGCTTGACGTAGCGCTCCAGCCAGGGCATGACGTGATCGATGTAGTCCGCAGCCTCCTCCATGCGGAGGGTCCTGGCGGCGTAGTTCATCAACATGATCTGCCTGGCTGCGTGGAAGCCGTCTAGCTGGCGCTCGTCTTCCACGGGCCAGGGGGCGATGGCCTCATAGCCACGCCGGAAGGCGAGACGGAGATCGTCACGGACTTCGCTGTTTCTCGAGGAGTAGAGGGAGATGGCGACGTCCTGGGCGGGCAGGGCAACCATCACGTCCTCGAAATCGAACGCATACAACCGGCTTCCGGCGAGGTGGACGTTCCATTCGTGGAGGTCACCGTGGACTATCTGTGCCTCGGCCATGGCATAGGACTCGGCGATCACCTCCTCGGCCAATTCGATCGCCTTGCGAATGGCGGATGCCCGGGGAATGTCGAACAGATGGCTGTACAGCGGGTTGTGGATGATGACCGGGTCGAAGTCCTCCTGGTAGTAGAAGACCCGGTCCCAACGACGGCACTCGGCGTTGGCCGGCGGGGACCAGGTGCGGCCGTGGGCCGCCAGGGACGCCGACATCGCGCCCAGCAGCCGGTACGCGAAGGGCCCCGACCCCTCTGCCATCGGCTGGCCGGGAATCCAGGAGAAGAGGACACACGACCTCTCCTTGTCGATCACCTCGTCGTACTCGTCGACGATCAGCCCCCTGCCCGCGGTCCTGATGGGGCGGACGACCTCGAGATCCGTCTCCTTGTTGATGGCGTCGAGCCAGGCGACCTCCAATTCGATGTTGGATCGCGAGTTGGCGTGGGGTGTGCCCACTCTGAGCACCATCTGCTGCCCGCTCTGGCTCACCACTCGGAACAGGACGTTCGAATGGGTCGCCAGATGGGTCACCTCACGGGTGAGGAAGGGATAACGCTTCAGTGCCTTCTGCGCCAGTGGCAGCAGCCGGGTCGCCTCGGCTTGTCTTCTCGATGCATCCATGGGTCTCGCAGGGTGGGATCAGCGCTCCGGCCGATTCTGGTCGATGAAAGGGGCGCCGTCACCACTTGTTTCTTCGGTATGTAGACCCGGGATGATGCCAGGGTCGGAGCCCGGCTGCTGGAGCGAGGCCTGGCGCCGGGGTGTCGTCAGTCCTGAAGCGCTCCGTGCAGGGCAGTCGAGTCCATCGGGTCCTTGCCCCGCCGGCGATGCCAGCCGTCCCACAGATACAGGTAGCTGGGCAGGAACAGCACTGCGGCTATCAACGCCAGGAGGATGGTGTAAGCGGTGACGAACCCGAACTGGCGGAACGGGATCGTCGACGACACGACGAGAATGCCGAAGCCGGCGATCGTGGTCAGCGCAGAGCCGGCGAGAGCCCCTCCGGTGAACGTGAGCGTGCTGTCGATCGCTTCGTCAGCCGTCTCACACCGGGCTCGGTCCTCTTCGTACCGATGGGTGATGTGGATCATGTAGGGGATCCCGATGCCGATGGCCAGGGCGGCGATGGTCGCAGTCACCGGGCCGAATGGGATTCCGAGAGCGGCCATGATCCCGAACGAGAGCAGAACGACCAGTGCCACCGGGACGGTCGTGATGACACCCAGGAAGGGGCGTCTGGCCTCCACCCAGAAGTTGATGATCAGCAAGATCAGGGCCGCACCCAGAGTCTCCAACAGAGAGCTGACCTGGGAGTTCCGCAGAGTGGAGACGACCACGTCGCCGATGATCTCGCCCGAGGTCACGACTGCCGTGAGACCAGCGTCCCCGACCGGGGTGAATGCCGAGTCGAGATCATCCGCCAGCTTGGCGGCTCCATCCCCACCGGCCTGGGTGGAGATGCGGAACAGGGCCGCCTGATATTCACCGGAGGCCGAGCGAGAGACCACGGACGACATTTGATCGGGCGCCGCGGCGAACGCTGCTTCGTACAACGGCGCCACCGAGTCGGCGGTGACGGTCAGGTCCGGGCCCAGGCCCACGGCCTGCGCCGCCATCCCCACTTCCGGAGAGAACGATGGGGAATCCGGGTTGGCCAGCTGACCGATGACCGAAATCGGTGAGCTCGCCACCGGGAAGCCGTCTACCACCACGACGTTGTCGACCGTCGCCATCGCCCCGGTGGCGGCCGCCATGGCGTTCCACGCGTCGCCGGTCGAAACGTCGCCATCCACGAGGGTGCCCGTCGATTCGGGGAAGGCAAACCTCTCCTCGAGCGTGACTGCCGTCTGCCGTATCGGCGAGGTGGTCGGCACGAAGTCGAGGAAGTCGAATTTCGCCTCCAGCTGGGTGAAGGTGGCCCAACCACCCAGCGCACCAAGTCCGAGTGAGACGATCACCATGGTGACTGCGGCTCGCTTGGCCAGCACCGAGGTCGACCCGATGATCCGGGGGAGCAGTCGGGCAGTGGTACCCGCAAATGTCTCTTCGTTCAGGGTCCCTTTACGGGCGCCGACACGGTCGAGCACCTCACGGACCGCGGGGACGAAGGTCATGGCCAGGACGAAAGAGGCCACGATCCCGACGGCAGCGAGCACCCCGAACTCCCTCAGGGCAGGGATGTCGTTGAACACGTTGGTCAGGAACCCGACAGCGGTCGTCACCGTCGCCAGGGCGAGGGCGATTCCTACCGTCTTGATGGAACTGGTCACCGCGTGGTCGACCGTCCCTCCAGAGTGGATGTCCTCGCGATACCTCGAGTTCAGGTGGATGGCGTAGTCGACGCCGAGACCGATGAGGAGGATGGGGAGGATCTGGGTCATCGGGCCCTGTTTCCCGTAGATGAAGTAGCCGATTCCGTTCATCCACGAGATGGCGAAGAAGATCGTGGCCATGGTCATCATGGTGTCGGCGACCGTCCGTCTCAACCGGGCCGACGCCACGGACCACACGGTGAAGACCAGGAAGAGGGTCCCCGCACCGGCCGCCGCCACCGGACCGGTTTCCCAGTCGGCGATCGACTGCGGTAGAAGGTCGGGGAAGATCGCGGCCAGTGAGGGCAGTGT